>NZ_BANB01000702.1 GCF_000964365.1 Acidisphaera rubrifaciens HS-AP3
GGTGCGGCGGGATATTGCACGCGTTGGGCGCGACGGCTGATCGTGCTGGCGGTGTTCGGCTATGCGGGCGGCGAGGTCGGCCTGCTATTCGGCATGTACCGGCACGCGCACATGGCCTACGTCAAAGGCGTCGCTCTGATCGGGCACGTCATGATTGCCGTGATCATCCTGCAGCGGCGGCGCACGGTGCGGCGCTGGCTGCGGCCGCGGCCCGAGGCGACGGGGCCAGTCGCCGCGGTCCGCCGCCG
>NZ_BANB01000701.1 GCF_000964365.1 Acidisphaera rubrifaciens HS-AP3
GCCCACGCGGCGCGGCGTCACCGCCACGCGCCGCGATCCTGGCGGAACCGTTCGACGGCGGCGACCAGCGCCCGGCGGATGCCCGGCTCCAGCGCGGAGTGGCCAGCATCCGGCACGATCGTCAGCCGCGCCGTGGGCCACGCGGCGGCGAGGTCGAAGGCGGTGGCCGGCGGACAGATCATGTCGTAACGCCCCTGGACGATCTCCGCCGGAATGCCCGCCAGCCGGCCCATGTGGCCGAGCAGCCCCTCGGGCGGGAGAAACAGGTTGTTGGCGAAATAATGCGCCTCGATCCGCGCAAGACCCAGCGCCGTGCGGTCCTGCGCGAAGGACGCGACGGTGTCCGGGCTCGGCAGCAGGGTACTGCACGACCCCTCGTAGACGGACCAGGCGCGCGCGGCCGGCATGTGCACCTGCGGGTCCGGGTCGGTCAGGCGGCGGAGATAGCCGGCCAGTACGTCCTGCCGCTCGGCGGGCTGGAGGAAGTTGACGAAGTTGGCGTGCGTGTCGGGGAAGACGGCGCGCAGGCCGTGGAGGAACCAGTCCACCTCCTGCGGCCGGCCGAGGAAGACGCCGCGCAGCACGCTGCCGATCACCCGCTCGGGATGCGCCTGCGCATAGGCGAGCGCGAGGGTCGAGCCCCATGAGCCGCCGAACAAAAGCCAGCGCTCGACGCCGAGATGCGTCCGCAGCAGCTCGATATCGGCCACCAGATCGGGCGTGGTGTTGTCCTGCAGGCTGCCGAGCGGGCGCGACCGGCCGGCGCCGCGCTGGTCGAAGATCACGATCCGCCAGAAATCAGGGTCGAAGAAGCGCCGGTGCACCGCGCCCGCCCCCGCGCCGGGGCCGCCATGCAGGAACAGCACCGGCCGGCCGCGCGGATTGCCGACCTGCTCCCAGTACATGACGTGCCCTGCGGAGAGCGGCAGGTAGCCCGTCTCGAAAGGTCCGATTTCCGGAAAAAGATCGCCGCGCGGCATCGTGGGAACGCGATATAGCGGAGGTATGACGGACGGGCCAGCCTGTCCTCGATCAGTGGGCAAGAGGACGGGACGATGCAAAAGGCCTGGATCGCGGCGGGATCGCTCGCGGGGGTGCTGTCGGTCGCGATG
>NZ_BANB01000700.1 GCF_000964365.1 Acidisphaera rubrifaciens HS-AP3
CGCGGCCTATGTCGCGTCCGGCGAATGGGCGGGCAAGGCCGGCGGCTATGCCGTCCAGGGACGCGCCGCGTGCTTCGTCCGCTTCCTGTCGGGCAGCCATTCCAACGTGGTGGGCCTGCCGCTGTTCGAGACCGCGCAGCTGTTGCGCGGCGCCGGCTGGCATCTGCCGTGAGCGGCGTCCGGATTGTCACCGCCTCGCATCCCGGCGAGGTGGAGGTGGCGGTCGCGGACGCGCAGGACGGCTTGCTCGACTACGCACTGTGGCGGCCGGGCGCGCCGGACGGGGTGGGCGACGTACATCGCGGCATCGTGCGCGCCCGCGCGCCCGCCATGGCCGGCGCGTTCGTCGCGATCGCCGACGGCGACGGTTTCCTGCCCGACAGCGACGGGGCGCGCGGCGTGTCGGAGGGGACGGC
>NZ_BANB01000699.1 GCF_000964365.1 Acidisphaera rubrifaciens HS-AP3
GGTCGCCTGCTGGTCCTCGATGATGTAGCCGAGCGCCTGCAGCCGGTCGCGCGTGCGCCGCGCGACATGCAGCAGATCCTCCGCGAGCTTGGACTGATGGATCACCCGATCCTCGGCGCGGCCGAGATCGTGCGCGAGCGACCAGCGTTCGCCAAGGGCGGCGAAGACGCGGCGCGTCTCGGCCTGCGCGGCGGCGTCCGCGGTACATAGGCGCCGGACCGCCTCGGGCGCGTCGTCGCCCACCGCCAGCACGCCGAGGCCTTCGCCGTGGTGGAACTCGAAGCCCGGGAAGCGCTGCCGCGCCTCCTCCCAGAAGCGCCAGACGCCGAAGCGGCTGTGACGCGGCCGGGTGGCGTGGATCAGCACCACGCCGCGCGCCGACAGCTTCGGCAGCCAGCCCTCGAAATCGTGGCGGACGCCGTCCTCGGTGTGGTGGCCGTCGATGTGCAGGAGATCGACGCTGCCGTCGGCGAAGCGGGTGCGCGCCTCGTCGAAGGTCATGCGCAGCAGGGTGGAGAAGCCGGCGAAATGCGCGTCGTTGAAGCGCGCCAGCCCGTCATAGGCGATGTTGCCGCGCACGAGGTCGTCGGTCGCGCTGCCCCAGGTATCGACGCCATGACAGCGTGCCGGTCCCGCCGAGGCGACGACGCCGTCGCAGAATGCGGCATAGGAGGCGCCGTGCGCCACGCCGAGCTCGACGATCTCGCGCGGCAGCGTCTCGCTGACCAGCCAGTAGCCGAACGGGACATGGCCGTACCAGGCGCTCTCCACGCCGACACGACTGGGGCGGTAGCACAGCGCGCGCAGATAGGGGTCCATGCTGTCCTTTTGCCCGGCCGTTGCAGAGGTTCGGCCGGTGACGCGGGGATGGGATGGGGACGCGGCGGCTTGCGCTCGCGCGGGGATTGCCGTTTGTCGGCCCCGGTTCTGCCAGAACGGGACGGGATGACAAGATGGGCCGACGCCGTGCGGGCCGGGTGACGAGCTGGGCCGGCCTGATGCTGGTGTGCGCCGCCGTCGCGGGGACGGCGCGCGCCGCTCCGGCCGGACCGTCGCCCACGCTC
>NZ_BANB01000698.1 GCF_000964365.1 Acidisphaera rubrifaciens HS-AP3
GGCGGGCGCGGCGGTCGCGCTGCCCCGCTTGGTGGCGCCGGTGTCGGGCGGCGGCGGCTCGGCGCCGATGCGCCCGACCAGGATGTCGCAGCGGTCCGCCGGCCCCTGGCTGAAATGCGGCCCCAGCGCGCGGAGGAAGATGCGGTCGGACGGGAAGCCCTCCGCCATCAGCACCGATCGCACCGCCAGCGAGCGCGACAGCGACAGCCGCCGCGCGGCGGAGGGATCGTCGGCGGCGGTCGCGGCATAGGCGCGCACGTCGAGCGTGACGTCCGGCGCGTGCGGCACGCTGGCGGCAAAGCGCTTCAGCGCCTCGATCGTGTCGGGCGTGAGGTCGGCGTGGTTGGCCTGGAACATCACCCGCATCCCGTCCGCCATGTGCAGCGCGTCGCTGCCGGCATCGGCGGCGACCGGCGGGGCGGGCGGGGCGGCCGGCTTGGCGC
>NZ_BANB01000697.1 GCF_000964365.1 Acidisphaera rubrifaciens HS-AP3
CGGGCGGGGCGAGACCGGGCGGGGCGAGACCGGGGCGGGCGAGATCGCGGGGGGCGATGCCGGCCGAGACGGGACGATGCGGGGCGGCACCCGTAAGGGCGGGATGGGGGCGGATATCGGCCCGATCGGCAACAGCCCGGTGGTGATCCTGGTGCGGCCGCAGCTGGCCGACAACATCGGCGCGGTGGCCCGCGCGATGGCCAATGGCGGTCTGTTTCACCTGCGCCTCGTCGCCCCGCGCGACGGCTGGCCACAGGAGCGGGCGTGGCGGCAGGCCTCCGGCGCGGACCGCATCCTCGACGCGCTGACGTTGCATGACACGGTGGCCGAGGCGGTGGCGGACCTGCATCACGTCTATGCCACCTGCCCCCGGCCGCGTCACATCATCAAGCCGGTGCTGACCGCGCGCGGCGCGGCGGCGGAGCTGCGGGCGGTGTGCGCGCGGGACCTGCGCGCCGGGCTGCTGTTCGGGCCGGAACGCGCGGGGCTCGACAACGACGACATGGCGCAGGCGGACGCGCTGGTCCGCTATCCGCTCAATCCCGCGTTCATGTCGCTCAATCTGGCGCAGGCGGTGATGGTGCTCGCCTATGAATGGTGGACCGCGGCCGATGCCACGCCCGCGCGGCATCTGATGACGAACGAGACGACCATCGCGACCAAGGGCGAGCTGGAGAACTTCCTCGGCCACCTGACGGCGGAACTGGACGCAAGCGGCTTCCTGCGCAACCTGCCGAAGCGGCCCGGCATGGTGCGCAACATCCGTCACCTGTTCCAGCGCGGCGAGGTGACGGAGCAGGAGCTGCGCACGCTGCACGGCATGGTCACGGAACTCGCGCTCGGCCGGCGGCAGCGCGGACGCGACGAGGGCGGCTGATCGGGGCGGCCGGCGGCGCCGGCCACGGTCGCGCGCGCCCCGCTTGCAGCCAGGCCCCATGCCTGCTGACATTGCGGCGCACAGACCGGAGCAAGCCCGCCATGACCCACGGCCCCGCCGACCTTCACGTGGACGTCCTGATCGTGGGCGCGGGTATCTCCGGCATCGGCGCGGCGTATCACATGCGCACCCAATGCCCGGACATGAGCTTCGTCATCCTGGAAAAACAGGAGACGTTCGGCGGGACCTGGACCACGCACCGCTATCCGGGCATCCGGTCGGACAGCGATCTTCACACCTTCGGCTACCGCTTCAAGCCCTGGACGGGCACGCCGATCGCGACCGCGCCGGAAATCCTGCGCTACATGGGCGAGGTGATCGAGGAGAACGACCTCGGCCGGCATATCCGCTACGGGCACCGCATCCTGACGGCCGAATGGTCCGGCACCGACAATCTCTGGACGATCGAGGCGGAGCGGACCGCGGACGGCACGCGGGTGCGCGTCACCGCCGGCTTCCTGTGGATGTGCCAGGGCTATTACCGGCACGAGGAGGGCTACACGCCGTCCTGGCCGGGCATGGACAATTTCGCGGGCCGGATCGTGCATCCGCAGACCTGGCCCGACGACCTCGACATCACGGGCAAGCGGATCGTCGTGATCGGATCGGGCGCGACGGCGGCGACGCTGGTGCCGGCTGTGACGGGGAAATGCGCGCATGTCACCATGCTGCAGCGCTCGCCCACGTATTTCTTCACCGGCCGCAATATCAACGAGCTGGCGGAGATGCTGCGCACGCTGAAGGTCGACGAGACGTGGATCCACGAAATCGTGCGGCGGAAGATCCTGTACGATCAGGCGGAGTTCACCCGCCGCTGCCGCGAGGAGCCGGACAAGGTGACGGCGGAGCTGCTGGGCGCCGTGCGGGCGCATCTGGGCCCTGATTACGACATCGCGACGCATTTCACGCCACGCTACCGCCCGTGGCGGCAGCGCCTTGCCTATATCCCGGACGGCGACCTGTTCGCGGCGATCGCGTCCGGGGGCGCCTCCGTCGTGACGGGCGAGATCGAGCGCTTCACCCGCACCGGCATCCAGCTCACCTCCGGCGAGGAGCTGGAGGCGGACGTGATCGTGACGGCGACCGGGTTCAACCTCAACGTGCTCGGCGACATCGACTTCACGATCGACGGCACGCCGCTGCGCTTCAGCGACACGGTGACGTTCCGCGGCATGATGTTCACCGGGATACCCAACATGGCGTGGGTGTTCGGCTATTTCCGCGCGAGCTGGACGCTGCGCGCGGATCTGGTGGGCGACTTCGTCTGCCGGCTGCTGCACCATATGCGCGCGCGCGGCGCGCGGCGGGTCGAGATCGTGATCCCGCCCGAGAACGCGGACATGCCGTTGCAGGAATGGATCGACCCGGAAAACTTCAACCCCGGTTACCTGATGCGCGGGATGCACCTGCTGCCGAAGCGGGGTGCCACGCCCGAATGGCAGCATACGCAGGATTACTGGGCGGAGAAGGACGAGTTCCCGGCGATCGACCTCGACGGCCCGATGTTCGCCTACGGCTAGGCGGCCGCCGGCTCAGACCTGCACCGCCTGCGTCGCCTGCTCGAGCTCCTGAAACGTCGGCATATGCTGCGTCGGCGCCATCTTGCGGCCGGTCTCGACGCTGATGGCGGGCGCGTTGCCGTGCAGGTGCGCGATCAGGACGGCGCGGATCACCTCGAGATACTTGCCCTCCTCCTCCACGACGCTCTTGAGGCGTGAGGCGAGCGGGCCGGCCATGCCATAGGCGAGCAGCACGCCGAGGAACGTGCCGACCAGCGCGCCGCCGATCATCGCGCCGAGCACCGCCGGCGGCTCGTTGATGTGCGACATCGTCTTTACCACGCCGAGCACGGCGGCCACGATGCCGAGCGCGGGCAGCGCGTCGGCCATCGATTGCAGCGCGTGCGACGGGTGCAGTTCCTCGTGCAGGACTTTCTTCAGCTCCCGCCCCATCACGTCCTCCACCTGATGCGGATCGTCGGCGTTCATCCCGACCATGCGCAGATAGTCGCAGATGAGATCGGTCGCGTGATGGTTGCCGAGGATCTTCGGGAACTTCTGAAAGGCGGGGCTGTCAGCGGGTTTTTCGATATGCGCCTCCAGCGCGAGATTGCCCTTGGTGCTCGCGGTGCGGACGAGAAAGTACAGCAGCGACAGCAGCTCGACGTAATCAGCCTTGCGGAAGCTCGCGCCCTTCAGGATTTTGCCGAAGCCCGCCAGCAGGTGCTTGATGTCGTGCATGCTGTTCGCCATCAGCAGCGTGCCGAGCGCGGCACCACCGATCGTCCACAGCTCGAACGGCAGCGCCTCCACCAGCGGCCCGATGCTGCCGCCGCTGACGAGATAGCTGCCGAAGACGCAGATCAGCAGGAAGACGAAGCCGCCGATCGTCAGCATGTCGCAGGCCCGGCGCCGCTCAAGGGGCGGAGGCGGCCGCGGGTGCTGCGGCCGGCGCCGGGGCCTCGCGCAGCACGACGATGGCGATGCGGCGGTTCGCGGCGGCGAGCGGCTGATGCGGCAGCAGCAGGTCGTGATCGGCGTGACCGACCACGCCGCGTATGCGCCGGTCGGCCAGCCCGGCGTCGACGAGCAGCCGGCGGGTGGCGTTCGCCCGGTCCGCCGACAATTCCCAGTTCGTCCGGTCCGGCCCCGGATACGGCGCCGCGTCGGTATAGCCGGCGATCGAGACCTGTTCGGTCAGTCCCGCCAGGACCGGGGCGACCTTGCGCAGCAGCAGCCGCGCGCGCTCGTTCGGGACGGCGGAGCCGGTCGCGAACATCGGCTGCTGCGCTTCGTCCAGGATCTGGATGCGCAGCCCCTCCGGCGTGGTGTCGATCGACAGCTGACGGGCCAGCGGCGCGAGGGCGGGATCGGCGCGCACGGCGTCGGCGATGGCGGAGGCAGCGGCGGTGAAACGCTGCTGCTCCTGCGCGGCGCTGAGCGGGGCCGTCGTGGGCTGCGGGATCGGGGTCGCCGGCGGCCGGTC
>NZ_BANB01000696.1 GCF_000964365.1 Acidisphaera rubrifaciens HS-AP3
GCCGCCGGGCGCGGTTGCGCGCCAGACCGCGACGGCGGCGAGCAACGAGGCGGCCAGGAGCCGCGCGGCAAGCGGGCGGATGCGCATCGCGGCGGCGTCACTTCGTCCCGAACAGCCGGTCGCCCGCGTCGCCAAGCCCCGGGCGGATATAGCCGTTGGCATCGAGGCCGCGATCGACTGCCGCCGTATAGACCGGCACGTCGGGATGGGCGTCGTGCAGGGTCGCGAGCCCCTCCGGCACGGCGATGACGCAGACGTAGCTGATGCGCGTGGCCGCCGCCTGCTTCAGCCGCGCGATCGCCGCCGCGGCGGAGTGGCCCGTCGCGAGCATCGGATCGACCACGATCACGTCGCGCGCGGCGATGTCGTCCGGCAGCTTGCAGTAGTATTCGACCGGCCGCAGCGTCGTGTGGTCGCGGAACAGCCCGATATGACCGACGCGGGCGGACGGCACGAGGTCGAGCATGCCGTCGAGAATCCCCTGCCCCGCGCGGAGCACCGAGACGAAGCACAGCTTCTTGCCGGACAGCAGCGGCGCTTCCATCGGCTCGAGCGGGGTTTCGATCGTCACCGTCTCCAGCGCGAGGTCGCGCGTCGCCTCGTAGGCGAGCAGGAGGCTGATCTCGCGCATCACGCGGCGGAAGCCGGCCGTCGTCGTCTCGCGTCGGCGCAGCAGGGTGAGTTTGTGCTGCACCAGCGGGTGCGCGACGACGCGCGCCCCGCCGGCGGCCGGCTCGTTGGTGGTCATGCCTCCCCTCCCTCATGCCGTGCCGTGCGGCGGCGCCCGGCCGAGGGCCTCGCGCAGGCTGCCGCACACGGTC
>NZ_BANB01000695.1 GCF_000964365.1 Acidisphaera rubrifaciens HS-AP3
GCCGTCCCCGCCGCGCCCCCCGCCGTCCCCGCCGCAAGCCGCACCGTCGGCGCCCGCCCCGCGACCAGCCCGCGCGGGCGCAGCACCATCACCGCGACCAGCGCGAGGCCGAAGATCAGCATCCGGTAGCCCGGCAGCGCGTCCGCGACCCCCGCATAGGCATCGCTCTGCAACGCCCCCGCCAGCCGCGTCAGCGCCATGCGCAGCGCCTCCGTCCCGCCGATCATCAGCAGCGCCGCCAGCGCCGTGCCCAGCTGGCTGCCGAGCCCGCCCAGCACCACGATCGCCAGCACGATCGCGCTTTCGATGAAGGTGAAGCTCTCGGGGCTGACGAACGCCTGCCGCGTCGCGAAGAACGCGCCCGCGAGCCCGGCGAACGCCGCCCCCGTCGCGAACGCCGTCAGCTTCACCGCCGTGACGTTGATGCCGAGCGCGCGGCACGCGATCTCGTCCTCGCGCAGCGCCTCCCAGGCCCGCCCGACCGGCAGCCGGCGCAGACGCAGGCTCACCCAGTTGGTCAGCAGCGCCAGACCCAGTATGACGTAATACAGGAACGCCACCCGCTGCGTCGGGCTCGCCGCCACGCCGAACGCGCCCGCGAACGTCCCCGGCCCGTGGCCGAGCGTGAAGCGCAGGCCGAACAGGGTCGGGCGCGGGATGCCGGAGATGCCGTTCGGCCCGTTGGTCAGGCTGACCCAGTTGACCAGCACCACGCGGATGATCTCGCCGAACGCGAGCGTCACGATCGCGAGGTAGTCGCCGCGCAGCCGCAGCACCGGAAAGCCCAGCAGCAACCCGCAGAACGCCGCCAGCAGCCCCGCCAGCGGCAGGCACGACCAGAACCCGAGCCCCGTATGCAGCGCGATCAGCGCATAGCCATAGGCACCGACCGCATAGAAGGCGACGTAGCCGAGGTCGAGCAGCCCGGCGAGGCCGACCACGATGTTGAGCCCCCAGCCGAGCATCACGTAGGTCAGCACCAGCGTGCCGAGATCG
>NZ_BANB01000694.1 GCF_000964365.1 Acidisphaera rubrifaciens HS-AP3
CGCGCGTAATCCACTTCCGAACACAGGGAATCCATCATGTCCGCCAGACACGTCGCCTATGCCGCGCTGCTCGCCGCCCCTCTCGCCTTCGCGGCCGGCCACGCGCATGCCAAGACGATGACTTTCACGGCGAAGCTGACCTCCTCGGCCGAGGTGCCGCCGAACAGCTCGACCGGCACCGGCACGGCCAAGGTGACGCTCGACACCAAGAGCCGCACCATCAACTACGAGGTCACCTATGACGGCCTGACCGGCCCGGCCACCGCCGCGCACATCCACGGCCCGGCCGCCCCCGGCAAGAACGCGGGCGTCGTCGTCCCGCTGCAGGTTGGCCCGAGCCCGATCACCGGCACCGCGACCCTGACCAAGGCGCAGGTCTCCGAGCTCGAGCACGGCAAGGATTACGTCAACATCCACACCGACGCGAACAAGGGCGGCGAGCTGCGCGGCCAGCTGCACAAGGGCATGTGATCCCGGCAGGGCCCGCCCCGCGCGGGCCCTGCCCACTTCCCCCGCCCGGCTTTTCCCCTACCGGCGCCGCGGCCGTATAACGCCCGCATGGACGCGCTGCTCGCATACCTCGCCCGGTGTCTGCCCCGGCCTCTGCGCACCCGGGCGACCCCGGACAGCCTCGCCCTCGCCGCCCAGTTCGTCCGCTTCGCGACGGTCGGCCTCGCCGGCCTCGTGGTGGACACGACGACCGTCTACGCCCTGCGCGGGACGCTCGGCCTGTACGGCGCGGGCCTCGCCGCCTACGGCACCGGCGCGACGACCACCTGGTGGCTCAACCGCCTCTGGACCTTCCGCGCCCATACCGAACAGGCCCGCGCGGCGCCGGGCAGGGTGCGGCTGCACCGGCAATGGGCGCTGTTCCTGCTCGCCAATTCCGCCGGCTTCGTGCTCAACCGCGGCACCTACGCCCTGCTGGTGACCTTCGTGCCGGTCTGCGCCGCGCAGCCCGTGCTCGCGACCAGCGCGGGCGCGGTCGCGGGCATGTTCGTCAACTTCGCGATGTCCCGCTCCGTGGTGTTCCGCGCCGTCCCGGCCGTCGCCCCCGGCCTCGCGGCCGCCGAAGCGGTCGGCGAACCGGTGGGTGCCGCGGAAAACGAGGTTTACTAAACCTTAAGTTGTGATACAGGTTTGGGCGCAACCCGATATCCGGTGTCCGCGCCCATGCATCCCGGCCGCACGCCCCACCGCCGCCCGCACGCCGACCACCCCGGCCCGTCGCGCCGCGCGCGTCCGGGAACGACAGGGCCGGCGCGCGGCGACGGCGCGGGCCGAACGCCGCACCCCGTCCCGCATCTGCGC
>NZ_BANB01000693.1 GCF_000964365.1 Acidisphaera rubrifaciens HS-AP3
GGCGTCGCGCGGGCGGGCGGCGTGGGTGCTGCCTACCGCGCGATGGCGGCGATGGGATTGCTGGCGGTGCCCGAGGCCTATGCCGGCCCGCCGGCGTTGCCCGCGGGCAGCGGGCAGCGCGTCGTGATCCTCGGCGCCGGGATCGCCGGGATGGTGGCCGCCCTCGAACTGCTGCGCGCCGGGCATGACCCGCTGGTGATCGAGGCGCGCGACCGCGCGGGCGGACGCAACTGGACCCTGCGCGGCGGCGACACGGTGACGGAGACCACGAGCCGGCAGACCGTCGCCTGGGACCGCGCGCCGCATCTCTGGTTCAACCCGGGACCGGCCCGCCTGCCGTGGCATCACGCCGGCATCCTGGACTACTGCCGGCAGCTCGGCGTCGCGCTGGAGGTGATGAGCAACGACAACCGCGCCGCCTGGATGCAGGACGACCGCGCCTTCGGCGGCCGGCGGCAGCGCAACCGCGCCATCGTCGCACAGCTGCGCGGCACCGTCGCCGAACTCGCCGCCAAGGCGCTCGATCAGGGCGCGCTGGCCGCCGAGGTGACGGAGGAGGATCTGGTGCGGCTGCGCCAGATGCTGCGCGGCTTCGGCGCGCTGGACCACGACATGACCTATCGCGGCTCCGGCCGTGGCGGCTGGACGGTCGCCCCCGGCGCCGGGCCCGGGGACGGTGTGCCCGCGCCCCCGCTCGACCTGCGGCAGCTGCTGCGCGCCGATTTCTGGGCCTACAAGGCGAACTTCGGCGAGTTGCCCGACCAGGCGCCGACGATGCTCCAGCCGGCCGGCGGCATGGGCCGCATCGGCGAGGCCTTCGGCCGCGCGCTCGCGGGCCGCATCGTGTTCGGCACCGAGGTGACGGCGATACGGCGCGAGGGGACCGGCACCCGCCTGATGCTGCGCGACGCCGCCGGCACGCGCGCCATGACGGCCGCGCACGTGATCTGCACCCTGCCGTTCCCGGTCCTGCGCGGGATTCCTGCCGATTTCTCCCCCGCCACCCGCGCCGCGATCGGGCGCCTCGCCTACGTGCCCGCCGGCAAGGCGGCGTTCCAGGCGACCCGCCGGTTCTGGGAAGAGGACGAGGGCATCTATGGCGGCATCTCGTGGACCCGGCGCGACATCACCCAGGTCTGGTACCCGAGCGCGGGCATCCACCAGCCGGACGGCATCCTGGTCGGCGCCTATGTCTGGGACGACGACGCCGGAGGGCGCTTCGCCGCCCGGCGACCGGCGGCGCGGCTCGATGCGGCGCTGGCCGATCTCGACGCCCTGCATCCCGGGGCGGCGCCCATGCTGACGCGGGGCGTGACCGTCGCCTGGCCGAACGTTCCGTACAGCCTCGGCGCCTGGGCGGAATGGGACGCGGCGGGGCGGGCTGACGCCTATCCCGCGCTGCTTGACGGCGACGGACCGGTGCTGTTCGCGGGGGAACACATGTCCTGGATCAACGGCTGGCAGGAGGGGGCGGTGCGCTCGGCCCATGCGGCGCTCGCCCGGCTCGCGCCGCGTCTCGCGGCGGCGGCGCTTCCGTGACCGCCACGATCTGCGCCGCCTGCGGCGCGCCTGCGCCGCTGCCGTTCCGGCCGCC
>NZ_BANB01000692.1 GCF_000964365.1 Acidisphaera rubrifaciens HS-AP3
GTGGCGGCGCGGTCCACGATCGCGCCGGCGGCGAAGCCCGGATCGGGCGCCGCGCCCACGCGGTCGAAGCAGAACACGCGCGCCCCGTCGATCGCGATCCAGTACGCCGTGCCGCCGTGGCGCGCGACCAGCGCCTCCAGCACCGTGTGCGTGCGCTCGGCGGAGCTGCGGGGGGCTGCGAACATGCCAAGCTTCTCGATATCGACCAGCGCGCTCGGCAGCTCGGTCACGCTCGCGCCGTCGGCGAGCACGACGATGCGGTCGGCGAGGCCGATCACCTCCTCGAAATCCGACGACACGACGACGCAGGCCACGCCCTCCGCCGCGACGTGGCGCAGCAGCGCATAGATCGCGCTGCGCGTGCCGATATCGACCCCGCGCGTCGGCTCGTCGAGCAGCAGCAGACGCGGCTCCAGCAGCAGCCAGCGCGCGAGGATCACCTTCTGCTGCATGCCGCCGCTGAACGTCATCATGCTGGCATCGAGCAGCCGCCGCTGCGGCAGTTCCAGCAGGTCGAGCAGCGCCCGCACCCGCGCCGTCCGCGCGCCGTAGCCGAGCCCCGCCCCCGCCCGCGCGCCGAGATGCGCGAGCAGCAGATTCTCCCGCACCGAGAAGTCCGGCACGATGCCCTGGCCGCGCCGGTCCTCCGGGATCAGCCCGATGCCGGCACGGATCGCCGCGCGCGGCCCCGACGGGGCATGCGGCCGGCCGTTGAACTCGATCGTCCCGCCGGTCGGTCGGCGCAGGCCGAAGATCGTCTCCAGCACCTCCGACCGGCCGGCGCCGACCAGACCGGCCAGCCCCACGATCTCGCCCGCGCGCACCTCGAACGACACGTCGCGCACCTTCGGCGGACAGCGCAGGCGCGAAACGCGCAGCACCGGCACGGCATCGCGCGCGGGCGGGACCGGGCGATCGGCGACGGCGTAGATGTCGGCCACCTCGCGCCCGACCATCTGGCGCACCAGTTCGCCCTGGTCGAGCGTCGCCGTCGGCTGTCCCGCCGCGACCAGCTTCCCCTCGCGCAGCACCGTCACGCGGTCGGTGACGGCGAAGATCTCCTCCAGCCGGTGCGAGACGAAGATCAGCCCGCGCCCCCGCGCCGCCAGCCGCCGCATGATGTCGAACAGCTGCTCGCTCTCATGCGGCGACAGCGGTGCGGTGGGCTCGTCGAGGATGATGATGCGGCTGTCGAGCGCCAGCGCCTTGAGGATTTCGACCAGCTGGCGCTGCCCGATGCTGAGGTCGCCCACCAGCGCGCGCGGATCGAGCCCCGCCTCCGCGCCCAGCCCATCGATCAGCGCCGCCGCCTCGCGCCGCCACGCGCGCGGATGCGGCGCCCGCGACAGGCCGAGGCGGGAGAGCATGATGTTCTCGGCGACCGACAGGTCGGGCGCGAGCGAGGTCTCCTGCGTCACCATCGCGATGCCGCTGCGCAGCGCTTCGCGCGTGCCCGCATGCACCAGCGGGACGCCGTCCAGCAGCATCTCGCCGCGATCGGGGGCGATCTGGCCGGAGATCACCCGCGACAGCGTGGACTTGCCCGCGCCGTTGGCGCCGATCAGCGCATGCACCTCGCCGGCGCGCAGCTCGAATCCCGCGCCGGCCAGCGCCTGCGTCGCGCCGAACCGCTTCCAGATGTCGCGCAGGACCAGCAGCGGCGCGCCGGCCGCCGGCGTATTGGGCATCGGCCGCGATCAGGTCTCGCCGAACACCGTCTCGCGCACGGTCGACTCCAGCTTGCGCACGTTCGCCTGATCGACTACCAGGATCGGGACGGTGATCGTCTTCTCCGGCGTCTTGCCGGCGAAATGCCCGAACATCGCGCGCGCCGCGTTCTCGCCCATCAGATAGGGCTGCTGCATGCCGGACGCGACGATCTGCCCGCTTTCGATCAGCTGGATGAAATCGGGGATGCCGTCGAACGCGGCGAGCAGCACGTCCTTGTCGCGCCGCGCCGCCTTCAGCGCCCGCAGCGCGCCGATCGCCGGCTGGTCCGTCTCGACGAACAGACCACGCATGTCGGGATGCGCGGTCAGCATGTCCTGCACGAACTTGAACGTCTCGTCGGCGGTGTAGGTCTGCATCTGCGACAGCGCGACGTCGCGTATCCCCGCCTCGGCCAGCGCCTTCTTGAAGCCGTTGGTGCGCGCCTGCCCGTTCTTGCGCGCGAGCGAGATCGTCACCAGCCCGACCGTGCCCTTCTCCCAGCCCTTCGCCTTCATCGCGCGCGCGAGCGCCTGCCCCGTGCCGTAGGCGCCCGCCTCGTTGTCGGAGATGATGAACGAGACATACTCGCCACCGGTCGTGCCGATGTCGGCGATCACCACCGGGATGCCTGCGCGCTTGGCGAGCGCGAGCACCGACGGCGCGGTCGAACTGTCGGTCGGCGATATGATGAGCCCGTCGACGCGCTTGGCGATCGCGTCCTGGGCGTTCTGAAGCTGAGTCTGCGCCGAATTGTGGCTGTCATAGGTCGTGGCGACGGCGCCGTTGCGCTTGGCCTCCGCCTCGATGCCCTTCGACAGGATGCGCCAGAACGGCAGATCGAGGCCGGGCGTCAGATACGCGAGCCGCTTGCCCTCCGCGCGCGCGACGCCGGGCAGCATGCCGGCCGCCAGCACCGCGGGCGCGGCAAGCCGGATCAGCCCGCGCCGCGTGACGGGGCGGTATCCTTGACGGACCATCGTCTCCTCCTGTTGTGCTTGCGCGCGCGTGGCCGCACGTCGCCCGACGGCCGGCCACGGGACCGGTCGCGTTTTCGTTACGCGATCACTTTGTCCGATCAATACCAGACCGCGTGGCACGCCCTGTCAAGCAAGCGCCGCCGCTCGACGCCCCTCGCGGCGCATCGGTGCCGCGAAGGGCGTCGGCGCGTCAGCGCTGATGCGCCTGCAGGCGCTGGCCCGCCCGGCGCAGCTCGGCCGCCGGTATCACGCGACCGCCGCAGGCCGGGTCGCCGAGGCCGATCTCGATCGCGACCTTGCCGTCGCCGCGCAGCCAGGAGCAGGCGGCGAGCCAAATGCCGTCGAAGCGGATCTGCACATGCGAGAGCTCAAGGCCCGCGCCGCTCGCGGCGATCTCGCGCCACATGGCGACGCCCGCCGCCCGCAGCTGCGGGCCGAGGGCGGCACGCGCCTCGGTGGTGAAGGTGAGGATGACGGGGACGATGACGTTGAACATGGAACCTCCGTTGCGAACAAACCGCCCCGCACGTCGACCGGACGGAATCCGGGTGACGTCGGGAACACCTGTGTTCGATCGGAGATTGCGCACTCAACGCATGCCGGTCTCCTAGCGCGGTGCGCGGCGCTTGTCACGTACAAACGCCGCGATGCCGGCACGCCGGATCAGGCGGTGAAGCCGATGGCGCGCGCCCCTTCCCGCGCCTCGCTTTCGGCCGCAAGCAACGCCATCAGCCCGGCGGCATCCGGTGCCGGATCGATCAGCGCCGCGCGGCGCGTCACCAGCGCGAAGTCGGCGGGCGTCAGGGCGCGGAGCCGCAAAAGCTCCGCCGGCGCGGCCATGCCGAAGAAGCGCCGGAACGCCGCCTCCGCCTGCGCCGCGTCGAGGTAACGGAACCGCGCCTTGATCAGGAAGCGCCGCATGCTCGCGGGATCGAGCCGGTCCGCGAGGTTCGTCGTGCAGACGAACGGCAGCGGGTGGCTCTCCATCCAGGTCAGCATCTCGTTGACCTGCGTGACCTCCCACCCCTGATGCGCGCCGCGACGGTCGCCGAGCAGACTGTCCGCCTCGTCGAAGATCAGCAACGCGCCGCTGTCGCGCGCCTCGGCGAAGGCTTCGGCGATACGCGCCTCGCTCTGCCCGACATAGGGGCCGAGCAGGTCGGACGCGCGCTTCTGCACCGCCGGCACGCCGATCATGTCCGCGAGGTAGCGGGCATAGGCGCTCTTGCCGGTGCCGGGCGGGCCGGACAGCAGCAGCGAGACCGCCCGCGGCGCGCCGGGTGCCGCCAGCCGCCGCGCCAGCGCAACGAGATCGCAATCGGCCGGCACCAGCGCAGGGTCGAACGCCGGGTCCACCCCCGCCTGCGGCGCCGGCAGCGCCCCGC
>NZ_BANB01000691.1 GCF_000964365.1 Acidisphaera rubrifaciens HS-AP3
GCGCCGAGCGCCGCCGGCAGCGGCCGCGCCGGGCCGCCGTCGCGCAGCGCATAGCGCCGGGCGGCCGGGTCGATGACGAAGGCGGTGGCCTGTCCGGTGCGCACCGCGTCCTCGCGCGCCGTGCGCAGGAGGGCGATGAGCTGGTCGGAGGCGGCGCGCAGGCGGCTGCCCTCCAGTCCCGTCATCACCGCGGGCGCGAGCGACGCGGCCATCGCGAGGATGGTCAGCACCACCAGCATCTCGATCAGCGTCAGGCCGGATTGGGCGTGCCGCACGGGCTATTTCACCAGCCCGTTGATGCTGACCATCGCGGTCATCACCGAAGCGACGATGAGCGCCACGATCAGGCCCATCAGGATGGTGATCGCCGGCACCAGCAGGGCGAGCAGGCGTTCCAGCGCGCGCTCCACCTCCTGGTCGTAGATGTCGGCGATTTCCTGCAGCATGTCCTGCAGCCGGCCGGTCTCCTCGCCGATCTGCACGAGCTGGATCGCGAGGTTGGGGAAGCAGCCGGCCTGTTCGAGCGCGGTCGCCAGCCCCTCGCCTTCCTTGAAGCGCAGCGCCAGCGTCTCGATCGCGTCGGCGAAGACGCGGCTGCCGACCGTCGCGCCGGCCAGCGCCAGCGCGCGCGAGGCCGGCACGCCGTTCATCAGCAGCACGCCGAGGCTGCGACTGAAGCGGCTGACCTCGTAACGCGTGACGAGGCCGCGCAGCACCGGCACGCGCAACACCGCGCGGTCGCGCAGCGCCTGTGCCGCCGGGCGCTGCATCACGCGCTGGAAGACCACCACGGCGATCGCGCCGCCGAGCAGGATGATCCACCAGTCGTTGCGCAGGAAGCGGCTTGCCGCCATCACGAGGCGGGTCGAGACCGGCAGGCTGGCGCCGGCGTCCTGGAACATCAGCTCGAACTGCGGCAGCACGAAGGTCAGGATCAGGGCGATCGCGCCGGCCGCGACCACCATTAGCACGGCGGGATAGATCATCGCCGAGACGACTTTCTGCCGGATCGTCTCCGAGCGGACGAGGAACTCGCCCACCCGCACCAGCACGGCGCGCAGCGCGCCGCCCTCCTCGCCCGCGCGCACCATGCTGACGCAGACTTTCGGAAACGCCTGATCGTCCGCCGCCATCGCGTCCGCGAGGCTCGCGCCGTCGCGCACCCGCTCCAGCAGGCGCTGCACGATGCGCCGGGCGCGCCGGTCGTCGAGCAGCGTGGTCAGGATCTCCAGCGCCCGGTCGACCGGCAGGCTCGCCGCCAGCAGGCGGGTCAGCTGCTGCATGAACAGCGCGAGGCCGCCCGCGGCAAAGCGGTTGCCGCGCCCGATCGACAGGCGCAGGCCGAGCGCGGGGCGCGCACGCTTCTCCGCCGCCTCGATCGGCAGCAGCGCCTGTTCGTTGAGACGGGCGATGACGGCGCGGACGTCGGGGCCGTCGATCTCGCCGTCGACGATGTCGCCCGAGGCCGACAGCGCGCGGTAGGTGAACCGGGCCATGGCGGTCACGCCTCGCGCGTGACGCGGAAGACTTCCTCGATCGTGGTGATGCCGGCGACCGCCTTGCGCAGGCCGTGCATGTACATCGTCTGCATGCCGCTGCGGATCGCCTCGGTCTGGATCTCGCGCGCCTCCGCCCGCGCGAGCACGAGCGAGCGGATCGCGTCGTTCATCACCATCAGCTCGAGGATCATGGTGCGCCCGCTGTAGCCGAGGCCGCCGCAGGCGGGGCAACCGGCGGGGCGATACAGCACCGGCGCCGCGCCGTCGGCGGCGGGCGGCAGGCCGAGGGTCCGCGCGAGTTCGTCGCCGGGCGCGTAGGGCTGCCGGCACGAGGCGCACAGCCGGCGCACCAGCCGCTGGCCAAGCACGGCGTTGACGGTGGAGTTCAGCAGGTAGTTCTCGATCCCCATGTCGAGCAGGCGCGCCATCGCGCTGCCGGCGTCGTTGGTGTGGACGGTCGAGAGCACGAGATGGCCGGTGAGCGCCGCCTGCACGGCGATCTGCGCCGTCTCCAGGTTGCGTATCTCGCCGATCATCATGATGTCGGGGTCCTGCCGCAGGAAGCTGTGCAGGGCGTTGGCGAAATTGAGGCCGATATCGGGGTTGATCTGCACCTGGTTGATGCCGGGCAGCACGTATTCGACGGGGTTTTCCGCCGTCAGTATCTTGCGGTCGGGCGAGTTCAGGTGCGTGAGCGCGGCATAGAGCGTGGTGGTCTTGCCGCTGCCGGTCGGGCCGCTGACCAGCACGATGCCGTGCGGGCGGGCCAGCGTTTCGAGAAACACCGGCAATTGCGTCTCGTCGAAGCCGAGGGCGGCGAAATCGAGCGCCAGCGAGCCGCGGTCGAGGATGCGGAGCACGACGCTCTCGCCGTGGATGGCGGGCGTGGTGGAGACGCGGAAATCGATCTCCTTGCCGCGCACCGCGAGGCGGATGCGCCCGTCCTGCGGCAGCCGGCGTTCGGCGATGTTGAGCTTCGCCATGATCTTGATGCGCGAGATCACGGCGCTGCGCAGCCGCGCGGGCGGGGCGTCCATCTCGCGCAGCATCCCGTCCACGCGGTAGCGCACGCGCAGATCGGTCTCGGTCGATTCGAGATGGATGTCGGACGCCGCCATCTCCACCGCGCGGGTGATGATGGAGTTCACGAGGCGGATGACCGGCGCCTCGCTCGCGAGGTCCTTCAGCCGTTCGAGATCGGCCTCGCGGTCGGAGGCGTCGCGGTCGCCGGCGGCATCGGAGATCTGGTCGATCGCGGAGCGGCCGTCGCCGTACAGGCGGTCGTGCGCCGCGTCGATGTCGGCCGGCACGGCGGCGCGCGCGACGATGCGCCGGCCGGTGGCGAATTGCAGCGCGCGCAGCGTGCGGGCGTCGAAGGGATCCGCCATGGCGACGACGAGGGCCGTGTCCGACTCCGCGACCGGCACGACGCGGGCGCGCTTGAGGAAGGCGGCCAGCAGCCGGTCGGGGGCGACGGCCTCGGCCGGGAAATCCGCCTGCGCCAGCACCGACGCGTCGAGCATGTCGGCATAGGCCTGCGCGAGGTCGCGGTCGGAGATCAGCCCGAGCTTGGCGGCGATCAGGTCGACGCGCTCGCCGCTTTCCGTCTCCAGCCGCTTGACCCGTTCGAGCGCCGCGCCGGACAGGAGGTTGCGGGCGACGAGCGCCGCCTCGATCGCGGCGGCGGCGGCCGGCGGAGGCGTGTCGGTCCGCGCGGGCGTGTCAGGCGGCATGGGAGCGACGACGGGTGGCTGGCCGGCTGGATCGCTGCATGTTTGTCCGCCCGGGCCGGCGGCGGCCGGCGGTGTCGTCCGGTCCGGCCGTTGTTCGCGCCGCCGGCGTATCATAAAATTGCGCGCACGCTACGTCCAGCCGCAACCGAACGTGGCGGGACCATGGATCACGGGAACAAGGCGGGACAGCGATGAAACTGACGCTCCGAT
>NZ_BANB01000690.1 GCF_000964365.1 Acidisphaera rubrifaciens HS-AP3
GCCGCTGCGCGCCAGCCGGTCGCACCCGGCCAGCAGCAGCGCCCCGCCGCCCGCGATCAGCCCCCGCCGCGTCGGCCGCAGCACCCCCCTCATCGCGCCCGCCCGATCGCATAGCGTCCTGTGATCATGCCGCGCAGGTTGTTCAGCGGTCCCGACAGGATGACCATGACCACGTGCAGGACGACGAAGGCGACCAGCGACCACGCGGCGATGAAATGCACCGTCCGCGCCGACTGCCGCCCGCCGAACAGCGCCGGCAGCCAGTGATACCCGGCGTCCAGACGCGGCGACATGGCACAGCCCGCGACGATGATCAGCGGCACCAGCCCGAACATCACCACCAGATAGGCCAGCCGCTGCAGCACGTTGTAGCGCCGCGCCGCCTCCCCCTCCGGGAAGCGCAGCCGCGCATGCTCGGCGACCGAGGCCGGGAGATGCCGCAGATCCGCCCCCGTCGGCACCAGGTCACGGCGCAGATGCCCGCTCGCGAGGCTCCAGGCGGCATAGACGGTGGCGTTGATGACGAACAGCCAGGCCATGGCGAAATGCCACTGCCGCCCCTCCGCCAGCGACTGCCAGGACGGCAGCGTCATCCAGGGCGGGAAGGGACCGGGCGAAAACGCCGGGTGGTCGAAATCCGACGCGCTGCCCCAGTACAGGGCGGGGTGCGCGTTGAAGATCTGCAGGCCGCTCGCCAGCAGCAGGAACATGCAGATCAGGTTGATCCAGTGCGTCACGCGCACCACCACGCCGTGCCGGCGCGCGAGCACGCGGCCGGACGGCGTGATGATGTCGCTCAACGCCGATGCCCCCGGGGCGCGGCCTACATCGGCGGCTTCACGCCGTCCGCGCCGACCACGATCGCGACCGTCTTGCCGTCGCGCTCGATGGCGAACACCTGCCGCCCGGTCTTGAGGTCGGCGCGCGTGCCGGGGTTGAACTCCACGATCGCCGCATCGGGCGGCACCGTGATCGTCTGCTCGCCGCCCTTGTAGTCGAGCTTGAGCACGTCCGCCCCGCCCACCGACTCGATC
Organism: Acidisphaera rubrifaciens HS-AP3; assembly: GCF_000964365.1. Taxonomy (GTDB): domain Bacteria; phylum Pseudomonadota; class Alphaproteobacteria; order Acetobacterales; family Acetobacteraceae; genus Acidisphaera; species Acidisphaera rubrifaciens. The sequence goes on from NZ_BANB01000690.1 coordinate 1,035, forward strand.
TTCGCGATGTTGGCGTTGGTCATCATGTTCGTCTCGGAATCGCGATCCCAGGGATAATGCCCCTCGGCGAGGCCGCGCAGGCTGTCGGCGAAGACGTGGACTTCCTCGGCGACCGGCTTGCCGTTGCGCTCGACCGAGGTGATGCCGACGAACTTGCCGGACTTGACCGCCGACATGTCGGCCTTGGTGACCAGGAAGATGCCGGTCTTGTCGGTGGTCGGCACCTCGACCTTCTTGCCGGCATGCGTCGTCACCGTCACGTCATGATCGGTGACGGCGCTCAGCGTGCCGCGTATATGCGTCGCCTGCGCGTGCGCCGCCATCGGCGCGACCGCCATCAGGGCCGCGGCCGGCAGCGCGACACACAGCAGACGGCGCAGCGACATGATCCGTGTTGACATGGGCGGTTTCCTTCCCCGCGGCGGCCGCTCCGACAGACGCCCGGGCGGCTCGCCGATGCGCGCCAACCTAGGGGCGGCCCTGCGCGGCGGCAATGGCTGACGCGCCGCGCCGCGTGGCCCTGCTGCGCCATCCGACGCCGCGCATCGCGCGCGGACGCTGCTACGGCCGGCTCGACATACCGTTGCGCGCACAGGCGGCGGCGGAGACGGCGGCGATGGCCGCACGGCTCGACGGTTTCGCCGGCGCATCGGTGTGGACCAGCCCGCGCCTGCGCTGCCGCATCCCGGCGCGCGCCATCGCCGCGTCCCTCGGGGCCGCGCCGCCGCGCATCGCGCC
>NZ_BANB01000689.1 GCF_000964365.1 Acidisphaera rubrifaciens HS-AP3
GTGGGCGCCGGGCCCGCGTCAGGCGCCCGCCGGCACCCGATCGAGGAAGCCCGTCACGGCCCGCAGCCGGCCGTCCGGGGCGAGTTCGGCGAAGTCCGTGCCCTGCACCACGGGGTCGGTGCCCGCGGGGCCGAGATCCCAGGAGAAGCGGACGCTGGTGCCGTGGCCGTCCGGCTGTCCGGCGAGCGTGAAGCGGAAATCGGGGAACCTGGCCTGCACGCCGCCGATCAGGGCGGCGACGGCGTCATGCCCCCGTGCCTGCGACAGCGGGTCGCGATAGGCCGCGTCGTCCGCCCAGAGCGCGGCGACGAGGGCGCGGCGGCGGTCCGGATCGGCCTCGTTCCAGGTGGCGATGTAGCGGACGGCGATGTCCTGCGGGGTGGTGGTCGGCATCGGTTGGGTCCTTTCCCGGTTGGTGACGGCCCGACCTTTCCCCCGATCGCGGCCGCGCGCGATTACCTCGCAGGTCATGGGGCCGCGCGCCGGCGCGGGCTATGCTGCGTCATGCCCGTCATGACATCGGCGCCGTTGCACCCCGTCCGCCGCCCCGGCGGTTCCCCCGTTGCCGCCCCGGTCGGCGCGCTGCTGCGCGCGTGGCGACAGCGGCGGCGGCGCAGCCAGCTTGATCTCGCGCTCGATGCCGAGGTCTCGGCGCGGCATCTCAGCTTCGTCGAGAGCGGGCGGGCGCGGCCGAGCCGGGAGATGGTGCTGCGGCTGGCGGAGACGCTGGACGTGCCGCTGCGCGAGCGCAACGCGCTGCTGCTGGCCGCCGGGTTCGCGCCGGTCCATGCCGAGCAGCCGCTCGACGGGCCGGGGATGCGCGCGGCCCGGGGCATCGTCGAGCGCATCCTGCGCGCGCACGGGGCCAACCCGGCGCTGGCGGTGGACCGGCACTGGCACATGGTGGCGGCCAACGAGGCCGTGCCGCCCCTGCTGGCCGGGGTCGCCGACGCCGCACTGCTGCGTCCGCCGGTCAACGTGCTGCGTCTCAGTCTTCATCCCGGCGGGCTGGCGCCGCGCATCGCGAACCTGCCGGACTGGCGGGCGCATGTGCTGGACCGGTTGCGGCGGCAGGCCGAAGCCAGCGCCGATCCGGCATTGGCGGCGCTCTTGGCGGAGCTGGTGGCGCTCGGTTCCGCGGGCGAGGCGGCGGGGCGGGGGCCGTTCCAGCCCGGGGACGGCATCGCCGTGCCGCTCGAACTCGACACCGCGGCGGGGCGGCTGTCGCTGATCTCGACCACGACGGTGTTCGGCATGCCCACCGAGGTGACCGTCTCGGAGCTGGCGATCGAGGCGTTCTATCCGGTGGACGAGGCGAGCGAGCGGCGCTTGCGGCAGCTGCAACGAAGCGCGCCCGGAGGCGACGGCGCGGGGGCGTAGGGCCTTCAGCCGGTGTCGCGGTCGGCGTCGTCGTGGATCACCAGGACGTCCGCCGAGCCCGTCCGTCCATCGAGCCGGTCCGTGTCGGTGAAGATCATGTCGCCGTCCGGATGCAGACGGGGCGGCGGTGCTCGCGGCGAGCACCGGACCACGCCGCCGATGCCCGGGCCGCCGATGCATAATCGAGTGCCCGCGTGTCGGCGTGCGGAAGGCCGGCGGCCGGCGCCTCAGGGCCGGCAGGCTTCGCCCGAGACGGCTTCCAGCATGGCGCCCATCGCCCGGACGGAAGCGGCGGCTGCGTCCCCGGCATCGTGCCGGCGCGCGATCCAGAGCGGGTCGTTGTAGCCGAGGCGTACGACGCCCGCCTCGTCCGCCCAGCACAGGGCCTTGAGCGGCAGGTCGATGCCGGCGGTCTGGGACGCCTGCATCAGCGGCGTCCCACCCTTTGCCTGACCGAATACCAGGAGTTCCGTCGGTCGCAGGTCCATGCCCGCCTCCGTCGCGGCGGTTCCGTGATCGACACGGACGAATACCGTCATGCCGCGCGCAACGACGGCGGCGGCGAGGCGGTCCATCGTCTCGGCGACACTGTGGGCACTTGGGTGCGTGACGAGGCCATCAGGCATCACGGCATCAACTCCATCGACGGACGGGGCGGGCGGCCGCGTGCCGCGCCGCCGCGGGTCACGGTTGGGCGGCCCGGCGGGCCTCGACCTCCGCCATCTTGCGGGCGAGGTCGACGGGCACGAGGATGCCCTTCTGGAATAGGATATTAGCGAAGGCGGCGATCCAGCGCTCGTAGTAGCTGAGCTTGCCGATCATCTCCGCGCCTAGGGCCTCGACGCCCCGACGCTTTTCCTCGGTATTTATGATCTTGTGGAAATCGAGCACGTCGGCGAGCGCGTGGCAGCGCTTCTCCCAGGGTTCGAGGTCGTGCTCCGTGCGCGAGATCGCATCGCCTGAAAGCCCACCGAGGTCGGTGGGAAGGCGCTTCAGAAGTTCCTCGGAACCGGTCATCAGCGGGGCCTTTCCCGATCAGTGCTGACGTCGACCACCCCGATCATCGTGTCGCGAGTGACTAGCGCGGCGAGCGCGTCCTCGTCGTAAGCCTCGGTCCCCGGCGGCCGCTTCGGCAGCACGAGGTAACGGACCATGGCCGTGGAGTCGCTGACATGGATCTCCACGTCATCGGGGATGAGCGTGCCGAACTCGGCCAGCACGGCCCGCGGCTCCGTCACGGCGCGGGCGCGATAGGGTCGAAGCTTGTACCAGTCCGGCGGCAGTCCCAGGACGGGGCGCGGATAGCAGGAGCACAGGGTGCAGACGATGAGGTTGTGCACCTTATCGGTGTTTTCGAGCACGATCAGTTCGGTGTCGTCGTAGAAGCTGATGCCCAGCTCCTCGCAGGCCTTGCGGCCGTTGGCCAGCAGCCGCGCCTTGAATGCGGGGTCCGTCCAGGCGCGCGCCACCACTTTCGCGCCGAGCGCGGGCGTGCGGGAGTCCAGCACCTCGATCTGGCGGCGTATTTCGTCGGCGCCGATCAGCCGCCGTTCGATCAGGAGCTCGCGGACCGCGATTTCCATGATTTCGTAGTAGCCAAGCGGCGTGTCGTCGGCGATCGGGGCGTGGGGATGATCGTGGTCGTGATCTCGCCCATGGTCGTCGTCGTGTCCGTGCGCCTGGCCCATGGTCAGATCCTTTCCAGCCAGGTCTCGAAGACCTCCACGCGCACGCCGTCGCGCGGGCTGCCGACGTAGGTCGGCCAGAGCTCGGTCATCGCAACGGCGACACGGTAATAGTGCCGGCGCATTCCCGCGTTGCGTCCGTAGGCCTCGGCCTCGTTGTCGAGCATGGTCGGTTCGATGACCGCCTCGACCACCCCGGCCTTGCCGCGCAGATAGCGGGGCACGCGGTAATGGCCGATCGGCTCGCGGGTAAGGATGCGGACGCGGTCGCCGGCGGCCAGCACCGCCGCCTCGCCCAGCGCCAGTACGACGCCGGCACCGGCAGGACGCACTCGAACGGCGGGCGGGCTTGTCATCGCATCTCCGATCGAGCCGCTTGTGCTGCCGATTGTACGCCGCCGCGACCGGCTGCCCAAGGCGCGACGGCGCAAATCCTTTGCCGGACGGATCAACCTCCGCCCGTATCGGCCACGCTGCGCCCAGCGCTGCCGGGCACCCCCCGCGCGGACAGGGTCTTGCGGTCCGCGCCGGGAGGGAGGCCGAACCGCCGGTGATAGGCCCGGCTGAAGGCGGCTTCGGACTGATAGCCGACATGGTCCGAAATCAGCGCGACGGGATCGTGCGTCGCCAGGAGGCGATGCCGGGCCACGTTGAGGCGAAGATCGGCCAGAAAGCCGAGGGGCGTGCCGCCGGTCGCCCTGCGGAACTGACGCACCAGGGTCGCGCGCGAGGCGCTCGCCTCCGCCGCCAGTTCGTCGAGTGTCCAGGGGCGCCGGAGATCGCCGACGATTGCGGCCACCGCGCGCGCCGTCTGGGGGCGCTGCAACAGCGCCAGCACGCCTGGCGATTGACGACCCTGCTCGAAAGAGGCGCGCAGCACGACCACCATCAGCGCGTTCGCAAGGCTCGCCGCCACGGCGGCGGCGGCAATCCGGTCGTCGTCGAGCTCGGACCCGATGGTGTCGACGATCTCGCGCGCCCGCAAAGCATCGCGACTGTTATCCGACTGGAGAACTACGACGGCCGGCAGCGCCGCGAGGACGAGATTGTGGTGCGCGTGCTCGAAGATCAGGCGGCCGCAGATCAGCTTGGTGTCCGGGTCGCGGTCGACGTTGGTCTTGACCACGAGATGGTCATGGGCGCGCGGGCGTACCGCGAGGTTCGTGGCGGTTCCGGCCGCGCCTGGATATGCCCGGGTGACGTGCTGGTCGCCATGCGGCAGCACGGCGACATCGCCCGCGCTCAAAGCGATGGGCGTCCGCCCGGCGACGTCCAGCAGACACGTGCCCTGTATGACGATATGGAACGGCGCCGATCCGTGCGGCGCGTGGTCATGCGGGAAGGCCCATTGCGCGCCCAGCAGACAGATTTGCTGCAATTCCGGGCGCACCTGGAGCAGGTTCGCCAGTTGCCGGAACGTGTTGTCGGTCCCCGATGCCATGCGTCCTGCTCCCGGCCCGTCGTAGCGGCGGGACGCCGCCGCGAGGTCCCGTCGATGACGGGACCGCCGCGCGCGGCGCGGAATGCTGGGCCCGGGGCCCGGATACAGGCGAAGGCGACGACGCGCAACGCCGCAAGGCCCCGATGCACGGGCGTTTTGCCCGTGCCGTCGCCGCTTTCACCGGTCCGGGCTAGTGCGAGCCGGCGCCCTCCGTGCCGCCCGTGTCGACGTTGCCACTTTTGGTGCCGGCGCGGGCGCCGTGGCCGGCGCCGCTCGGCGGGGTGCCGGGGGGAGCGCCCGGGCCGTGCGCTGGGCGCTGCGCCGGCAGGGTGCTCGCCGAGGGGCCGGGGGGCAGCTTGCCGGTGCCGCCCGCGT
>NZ_BANB01000688.1 GCF_000964365.1 Acidisphaera rubrifaciens HS-AP3
CGGCGGCCGTCTTGCCCGGCGTCGCCGCGAGGGCGTCAACGAGCGCCGCGAAGCCGCCGGCATGGGCCGCGCCGCCGCCGGCCGGCGCACCGTTGATTACGGGTGCAACGTCGGGCACGGCCGATGAGGGGGAAACGACGGTTGCACGCATGATGCGCCAGCAGACAGCAAACGCCGCGCCAGTCCGAAAATGCCGCGGCGCGGCGCGACGGGTCCGGCAGACAACGCCGGACGGCATGGGCCCGGCGGAGTCTGCCCCCCCTGGCGCGGCAGATTCTGCCTCCTCTCGGCAGCCTCTGCCGCATCGCATGCCGTGTCGCGGCGAGCCGCCCCCGTTCAACGTCACGCGGGCCGTGGCATGATTTCTGCTGTCATCGTTCCTGTCGTCGTCGCCGTCGCCTTCGCACGGACGACGCGGACCGACGCGAGAGAAAGGAGCGTGCCGATGTCCCTGTTCAGCGCCATGAACACCGCAATCAGCGGGTTGACCGCCCAGGCCGGCGCGTTCAGCAACATCAGCGACAACGTCGCCAACAGCCAGACCGTCGGCTACAAGCGCGTCGACACGTCGTTCCAGGACTATCTGACGCAGAGCACGCCGCAGGTGAACGACCCCGGATCGGTCGTCGCGCGGCCGGACTACGTCAACAACGTCCAGGGCACGATCTCGCAGACCGACAATCCGCTGAACATGGCGATCGCCGGTCAGGGCTTCTTCGCCGTGAGCGAGACGGACGGCACGGCCAACGGCCAGCCGACCTTCTCCTCGCAGCAATACTACACCCGTGCCGGCGACTTCTCGATGGACAAGAACGGCTATCTCGTCAACAGCGCCGGCCAGTTCCTCAACGGCTGGAGCGTCAATCCGGCGACCGGGGTGGTCAACCAGTCCGCGCTGGTGCCGATCCAGGTCAGCCAGTCCACCTATCAGCCGCAGGCCACGACGAGCGTGCAGCTCTCCGCCAACCTGCCCGCGACCGCGAGCCCGGTGACGTCGCAGCTGCAGGTCTACGACGCCCTCGGCACGGCCCACACCGTCAACCTCAACTGGACGCCGACCGGCACCAATCAATGGAGCGTGCAGGTCGCCTCGCCCGACGACACCAGCGGCACGGCCGACCGCGGCACGGCGGACGTCTCGTTCGGCGGCACGATGGCGGACGGCACGACGGCGCCGGCGGGCACGCCCTCGGCGATCGCTGTGGACGGCGCCGATCCCGGCACCATCACCGGGTCCACCAGCGGGGCCAACCAGCCCGCGACGTTCAGCTTCACCACCAATTTCGGCTCCGGACCGCAGACGGTGACCGTCAGCCTCGGCACCTTCGGCTCGTCGAACGGCACGGTCCAGTATGCGGGAACAACTTATACCCTGCGCGGCCTGACGCAGAACGGCGTGCCGCCCGGCAGCTTCAGCAGCGTGACGACGCAGACCAACGGCGACGTGGTGGTGAATTACAACAACGGCCAGTCGCGTACTATCGCGCAAGTGCCCGTGGTGACGTTCGACGCGCCCGACCAGCTGCAGCGGCAGAACGGGCAGGCCTTCACCGCGACCGATGCCAGCGGCACGCCGCTCGCCAACAACGCCGGCAGCGGCGGGGCCGGCAACCTCGTCACCAGTTCGCAGGAGACGTCGAACGTCGATCTCGCGACCGAGCTGTCGCAGCTCATCGTCGCGCAGCAGGCCTACTCGGCCAATGCCAAGGTGGTGACCAGCGCGGACACGCTGCTGCAGACGACGCTCGACATGAAGCGCTAACCATTCGCCGCTAGACCTTCGTCATGGGTCTGGATGGCGCCCTTGCGACGGCCGGCACCGGGATCGACGCGATCCAGACGCAGCTCGCGCTGATCTCGCAGAACGTTGCCAATGCCGGCACGCCCAGCTACGCGACGGAAGTGGCGGCGCAGGAGGCCGTCACCGCCGGCGGCACCGGCATGGGCGTGCGGCTCCTGCCGGCGACGCGCCTCGTGGACACGACGCTGCAGGCGACGCTGCTGGGACAGAACGCATCGACGGCGGGGGCGCAGACGACGGCGACCGCCCTGTCGGCGATCAACGCGGTGCAGGGCACGCCCGGCGCGGGCAACGACCTGCCCAGCCTGCTCGCGGGGGTCACGACGGCCTTCACCACGCTCGCCGGCGATCCGTCCAGCGCCGCCAGCCAGCAGGCAGTGGTGACCGCCGCGCAGACCCTGGCGAACGGCATCAACAGCATCAGCCAGTCCTATCAGCAGCAGCGCCAGACGGCACAGGACGGCGTCGTCAGCGCCGTCGCCGCGATCAACACGGATCTCGGCACCATCGGCACGCTGTCCGACCAGATCATCAACCTGAAATCCCTCGGCCAAAGCACCGCCGACCTCGAAAACCAGCGCGACAAGGCCGTCGCCAGCCTGTCGTCGCTGGTCAGCGTGCGCACGCTCGCGCAGCCGAACGGCGACATGTTGGTGATCGCCGGCGGCGGCCTCATGCTGCCCACGCACGCAACGAACCCGCTGACGACGTCGGGCGCCCAGCTGGGCGCGGCGGCGACCTATCCGGAAAGCATCCCGGCCATCACGCTGGGCGGCACCGATGTCACCGGCGCGCTGACGGGCGGCTCGCTCGGCGCCGACCTCACGCTGCGCGACCGGACGCTGCCCACCTATCAGGCCGAGCTGGACGAGTTCAGCGCCCAGCTGTCTAACCGCTTTGCCGCGCAGGGACTGAGCCTGTTCACCCGTGGCGACGGCTCGCTGCCGGCCAGCACCGGCCCCTACACGCAGTCGGGCTATGTCGGCTACGCCGGGCAGATCACGGTCAACCCGGCGGTCGCCGCCTCGCCCTCGCTCGTGCGCGACGGCAACCTCGCGATCGCCGGCAGCCCGACCGGCGCGTCGGCCTTCACCCCGAACCCGGCCGGCGGCCCCGCCGCCTTCGGCACGCTGATCAGCCGCGTGCTGGACTACGCCCTCGGCAGCGACGCGCAGGCGGGGGTGGCGCAGCCCGCGACCCCGACCACCGGCCTCGGCCCGTCGGGCACGCTCGCGGCGCCCTATGCCGCGCCGCCGGACCTGACCGGCCTCGCCTCCACGATGATCGCCTCGCAATCCGCCGACAGCGCCGCCGCCACGGCCCAGGCGAGCAGCGAGGCATCGGTGCAGACGACGTTGAGCAGCCGGCTCGCGTCCGAGGATGGGGTGAACATGGACCAGGAGCTTGCCGCGATGACGCAGCTGCAGAACGCCTACGGCGCCAATGCGCGGGTGATCTCGGCGGTGCAGTCGATGTTCACCACGCTGCTGACCGCCATCACGCCGGTGATGGGATGAGCGGCGGCATCTCCGCGACCGGTTATGCGCTGTCGGATCTGCTGCTGGCGAACAGCCAGCAGGTCAGCCAGCGGATCGCGACATTGACCGAGCAGTCATCGACGGGACTGATCGCCCAGGACTACGCCGGTCTCGGCCAGGGTGCCGCGACCGCGCTCGACCTGCAGCCGCAAATCGCGCGCGACCAGGCGATCCAGACCGGCATCGCCGCCGCCGCCGGCCCGATGGGCGTGGCCCAGACCGCGCTGTCGCAGATCGGCACGCTGGCCACCGGAATCATCGCGCAGCTCAACACCCTCAACGGCCTCGATGCGTCGTCGGTCGGCAGCGTCGCCGCCGCCGCCCAGTCGGCGCTGACACAGGTCGCCGGCCTGCTCGACGAGCAGTACGGCGGCAGCTACGTCTTCGCCGGGCAGGACAGCGCCAACCCGCCGGTGCCGAATCCGGGGAGCATCCTCACATCCGGCTTCTATGCGCAGATCAGCGGCGCGGTCGGCGCCCTCCCGACCGCCGGCGCGACGGCCACCGCCGCGGCCACCCTGGCGATCGCGGGCTCCACGAGCCCCGGCACCACGCCGTTCTCCGCCACACTGGAAAGCCTCGCGGCGGCCGGCGACGGACGCACCACGGTCGAAACCGGACCGGGGCAGAGGGTGGCGGGTGTGATGCTCGCCAACCGCAACGGCGATGCGGCGTCGTCCGGCACGTCGACGACCGGTTCCTATATGCGCGACATCCTGCGCGGTCTCGCGACGGTTGCGTCCCTGACGCCGTCCAGCCTGTCGGCGGGCGGGTTCCAGGCCCTGATGCAGGACACGCGCACCAGCCTCAACGATGCCGTGGGCGCGATGTCCACCGATGCCGGCATCCTGGGCGACCGCCAGACGCAGCTCGGCAAGACGGCGACGTTGATCGGCGATACCGCGACCGCCCTCGGCAATCAGGTAGCCGACGTGACGCAGGCCAACCTCGCGCAGACCGCGACGTCCCTCTCGCTCGCCAACACGCAGCTGCAGGCGTCGTATCAGCTCATCGCGGGCCTGCCGAAACTTTCGCTTGTCCAGTATCTCTGAGTGGATCGGGGTCCACCGCTTCACGCTGTCTTAACCCCTTGCCTGCATCCTCTGCGCGACGCCCCAAAACGGCGGGGTCATGTGGCAACGATGGGACGGAAGGTAAGACACCATGGCCCTCAACTCGATCATCACCAACGTGGGCGCACAGGTCGCGCTCTCGTCGCTCGACTCCATCAACTCGCAGCTCGCGGTCGCGCAGAAGCAGATTTCGACCGGCTACCGCGTGGCCGACGCGACCGACGACGGCGCCGCATACGCCATCGCGCAACGGGTCCGTTCGGACATCGGCGCGCTGACCAGCGCCAATCAGCAGCTCGGCAACGTGCAGGGTCTGCTCAGCACCACCAGTTCGGCGCTCAACGACATCTCGAATACGCTGAACTCGGCGCGCGACGTTCTCGTGAAGCTGGCCGACGCCAACACGACCGGCACGCAGCGGACGCAATATGCCTCGCAGTATCAGGCACTGGTGGCGCAGGTACGCAGCTTCATCTCGGACTCGAGCTATAACAGCAAGTCGCTGATCGGCGATATCGGCGGTGCGACCGTCAACTCGGTCAACGTCGTCCGCAACGAGTCCGGCGGCACCTACAACGTGGCTACCTTCAGCGGTTCGGCGCTCTATAACGGGATCACCTTCTCGGCGCAGATTTCGAGCACGACGACCACGGCGGCAAAATCCATCGCCGCCCTGATCACGAACGGCGGCAGCTTCATCAAGCAGCTCAATTCTGTCGCAAACGCACTGAACAAATACGGGTCGGAGACGAACTACGTCACCAACCAGATCAGCTACAACAGCGACAAGATGAACTCGCTCACATCGGGTCTCGGCTCGCTGATCGACGCCGATCTGGCGAAGGAGTCCGCCGTACTGCAAAGCCTGCAGATCCAACAGCAGCTGGGCACGCAGTCGCTCACTGTCGCCAATCAGGCACCGCAATCGCTGCTGAAGCTGTACGGCCTCTGATCCCGACGGTCGGGAGGGGGCGCAGGCTCCCTCCCGACCGGCGTATTCCCGTCGCACGCGGATCGGCACCCCATGTCGCATTTGGTCCTGGAACTTCGTCAAGGCGAGACGATGATCGTCAACGGCACGCCGATCCGATTTCGGACAAAGTCCCGCATCGAACTGACCGCGCACGCGCGCTTCCTGTTCGGCAAGCAGATCATGCCGCCCGACCAGGCCGACAGCCCGGCACGGCGCATCTATTTCGCGCTGCAGACGGCCTATATCGGAACCGACACCGAGCGGCCTTGCGGCATGGCGGCGGCACGCACCTTCATCGCGGCGTTCCAGCGCGCGACGACCTCCGCCCTCGCCCGCGAAATCCTCGATCGCGCCCTGGCGGCGGCCGAGGCCGACGACTGCTACACGGCGTTGAAGCTGGTCCGGCGCATCATCCGTCACGAGGATGCGGTGCTCGGCCAACAGCGCCCGGCGCCGACACCGCCCCGGCCGGCGACCGTCTCGCCCGACCGGCATCCCTGACCGACGGCCAACAATTTCCGGAGTATTCCTGATGGCTGATCACCGGCATGCCGCCCAGGCCTATCAGACGGCGTCCAGCAACCGGTCGCTGCGCGAGCAGGAGGCCGACGTCTTCCGCCGGGCCAACGGTGCGCTGCGTGCGTGTCGCGGCGGCGACGGGCTCGTGCGCGCCCGCGCCCTGGCCGACAACCGGCGGCTCTGGCTGCTCGTCTCCGATCTGGTGATCGATCCGGAAAACGCCTTGCCGATCGACCTGCGCGCCGCGATCGCCTCCGTCGGCCGCGCGGTCCAGCGCGAGATGCAGCGGCCCGAGCCTGATTTCGACTTCCTGATCGCGGTCAACGAAAATATCGCTGCCGGCCTGTCGCGGACGGCACCGGCCGCCGCCCCCGCCAAGATGTCGGCATGACGCCATGTCGGACAGCGCCTATCTGCTGACTCTCTACGGCGGCGGCGGCAGCGCCGCGTCCTCGGCGTCGATGATCGACACGATCTATGGGCTCGCCGGAAGCGGCGGCACGAGCACGGCGCCACCCTATGGCATCACGACGGGCAACCCGATCGTCGCGCTGCAGGAAGCGCAGGCGACGCAGACACAGGGCATCGCGAACGAGGCAAAGCAGCCGCAGGTCGAGCGGACGCTGGCGCAGTTCAATGCGGCGGTCCAGGGAGCGACCAGCGTCCAGCAGCTCCTGTCGAACCCCGACGTGCTCAACGTCCTGCTCACGGCCAACGGGCTCGGCAGCCAGACCGGCTTCACCGCGCTGGCGCAAAAGGCGCTGATGTCGGATCCCAGCGACCCGAACTCGCTGGTCAACCAGCTCACGAACACCAACTGGAAATCCGCGGCGCAGACCTACCAGTTCGCGACCAAGGGGCTCGCGGTGATCCAGAATCCGCAGGTCCTCAGCACCATCGCCAACGGGTACACCGAAGTGTTGTGGCGGCAGTCGCTCGACAGCGCGGTGCCGGGGTTATCGAACGCGCTGAGCTTCAAGCAGCAGGCAAGCTCGATCACCTCCGTCGACCAGATCCTCGGCGACTCCACCCTGCGCACCGTCGTGACGACCGCCCTCGGCATCCCGCAGCAGATCGCCTTCCAGGACCTCACCGCGCAGGAGACCGCGATTTCCTCGCGCGTGGACATCAGCAAGTTCCAGGATCCGAATTTCGTCAACGCGTTCACCCAGCAATACCTGCTCGCCGCCGCCGGCAACACCGCCACGACGGGGGGCGGCACCAGCCTCGACTCCCTCGCGGTCCATGCACAGGGCCTGGTCGTCTGATCCA
>NZ_BANB01000687.1 GCF_000964365.1 Acidisphaera rubrifaciens HS-AP3
GGACCTGCTCGCCGCCCTGCCCGGGGCCGGCGGCGCGCAGGCCGGCGCGGTGGGGCTGATCCGCGGCTATGCCGCCGCCGGGGCGGAACGGCTGCGGCCGCGCCTGAGCGCGACATGGGAGCGCTTTCTCGACGCGGACGTGTTCTGGCATTAGGCGCCGCGACCACGGTCGGGCGGGCAATGCGCGGGACGGACAATTCGCGGGTTGCGTCGCCCCGCCGGGGGGTTTAGCCCAGGCGCCGTCCTCGACCCCGTTCATGACCGGATACCCTGCCATGCCGCTCGGGCGACCGCGCCGCATCTTCCGTGCCTCTTCCCTGTCCGCCAGCCGCCCGCCGCGCGGCCGGCTCGCGGCCGGGCTTGCCGTGCTCGGCGTCGTGGGGCTTGCCATATGGGGCGTGCCGCGCGTGCATCTGCCGCGCATCAGCCTGTTCGCCAGCGCCTCCGCCCCGCCGGCGGCGCCGGTGCATGTGGCGGCGGACCCGGCGCAGATCGCGGTGCTCGACGGCGACACGCTGCGCGTGCACGACACGGTGGTACGGCTGCTCGGCGTCGCGGCGCCCCCGCGCGGCGAGCTCTGCCGGGCGGCGGACGGCGCCGGGTTCGACTGCGGCGCCGCGGCGACCAACGCGCTCGCGAGCCTCGTGCGCGCCCGTCCGGTG
>NZ_BANB01000686.1 GCF_000964365.1 Acidisphaera rubrifaciens HS-AP3
GCCGATGTCGCGGGCCCGCGCGGCATACCCGTCGGGGTGCAGGGCCAGGGTGGACAGCTTCGGCGACTTCCAGCCGCCGTTGTTCAGCACGATCGTGAGGAACGGCGTCGCATAGCGTCGCGCCATCCAGTGGACGCTGGACGGGACCGAGAACATGAACGACCCGTCGCCCGCGATCGCCACCACCGTCCGATCCGGGCGCGCGAGCTTGGCGCCGATCGCCGCCCCGCCGTGCCAGCCGAGCGATCCGCCGCCGGACGCGACGACGCTGCCCGCACGCGTCGGCCGCAGGTGGTCGAGGACGACGTGATAGCTGGAGATCGCCTCGCTCAACACGATCGTGCCGGCGTCGATGAACGGGCGCAGCCGGGCGATGAGGTATTCCGGCGTGATGACCCCCGTCGGCGCCTCGAGCGTCGCGAGCCGCGCGGCGCGTGCCGCCGACAGCGCCGTCCAGTGTGCCGCGCGC
>NZ_BANB01000685.1 GCF_000964365.1 Acidisphaera rubrifaciens HS-AP3
CAGACGGCGGCCGGCAGCCCGCGCGCGCGGGCGAGGCTGTGCGACAGCGGCAGGCGGAACAGGCGCACGCGCTCCACGATCTCTGCGACGCTGCCGAGGATCAGCCAGGCGGAGGCGGCGAAGGCCGCCGCCGGCAGGGCGCGCCGCAGCCCGATCTCGGAGGCGATGCCGACCGCCGCCGCCGCGATCGCCGCCCACCACAGCCGCACCAGCGCCGGGCCGAGCGCCGCGCGCTTCCACGACAGCACCGGCCCCACCGCCATCGCCGCAAACAGCGGGATGCACAGCGGGAAGACGGTCGAATTGAAGAAGGGCGGCCCCACGCTGATCTTCGCCCCGAACACCAGTTCGGCGAACAGCGGGTAGGTGGTCCCGGTCAGCACCACCGCCGCGATCGAGCACAGCAGCACGTTGTTCAGCACCAGCGCGCCCTCGCGCGAGATCGGCGCGAACACGCCGGTCGCGGCGAGGACGGGGGCGCGGAAGGCGAACAGGGCGAGCGAGCCGCCGATCATCAGCGCCAGCAGGATCAGGATGAACACGCCGCGCGCCGGGTCGTTGGCGAAGGTGTGCACCGAGTTCAGGATGCCGGAGCGGACCAGGAACGTGCCCGACAGCGACAGCGAGAAGGCGCCGATCGCCAGCAGGATGGTCCAGATCTTCAGCGCCTCGCGCTTTTCGACCACGATCGCCGAGTGCAGCAGCGCGGTGCCGACCAGCCAGGGCAGCAGGCTCGCGTTCTCCACCGGGTCCCAGAACCAGAAGCCGCCCCAGCCGAGTTCGTAGTACGCCCACCACGAGCCGAGCGCGATGCCGCCGGTCAGCATCAGCCAGGACAGCAAGGTCCAGGGCCGCACCCAGCGCCCCCAGGCGGCATCGACCCGCCCCTCGATCAGCGCCGCGACGGCGAAGGCGAAGGGGATCGAGAAGCCGACATAGCCCGCGTAGAGGATCGGCGGATGGAAGGCGAGGCCGGGGTCCTGCAGCAGCGGGTTCATGTCGTGCCCGTCGGCCGGCGGCGGCCACAGGCGGGTGAAGGGGTTGGACGCCGTCAGGGCGAACAGCAGGAACCCGGCCGAGACGATGCCGAGCACGCCGATCACCCGCGCCCGCAGCGCCGAGGGCAGCCGTCGGCCGAACGCCGCGACCGCGCCGCTGCACAGCGCGAGGATGAGGCACCAGAGCAGCACCGAGCCCTCGTGATTCCCCCAGGTGCCGGTGATCTTGTACAGCAGCGGCTTCGCGCTGCTGCTGTTCTCGGCGATGTTGAGGACCGAGAAATCGTCGGTGACGGCGCACCAGATCAGCATGCCGAACGCGGTCGCAAGGGCGATCAGCTGGCCGATCGCCAGCGCCGGCGCCGCCGCCATCAGCCGCGCATCGTTGCGCTGCGCGCCCAGCAGCGACAGCACCGCCTGTGCGCCTGCGATCGCCACCGCGAGCGCCAGCGCGAAATGTCCGAGTTCGGCGGTCATGCCCGATCTGCCGTCATGCCCGCCCTGCCGTCATATCCGTCCCGTCGCCATGCGTAACCGCCGTCATCCGCCCGCCTTGGTTCGTGCCGCCTCGATCGCGCTTTCGGTGGGCCATTTCGACGCCGGCGGCGGCGGCCCGGCGTTCGGGTGCCAGTGGCCCGACTTCTTCAGCGCGTCGGCGACGTCGCGCGGCATATAGGTCTCGTCGTGCTTGGCCAGCACCTCGCTCGCGCGGAACGTGCCGTCGGGCTGCAGCGTGCCGAGCGCGACCGTGCCCTGCCCCTCGCGGAACAGGTCGGGCAGGATGCCGGCATAGGTCACGCGTACGGTGGCGCGGCCGTCGGTGACGCGGAAGGTGGCGATCGGCGTCCGCCCCTCGGTCGTGCGCTCGAGGCTGCCGGCCTGCACCAGCCCGCCGAGGCGGAAGACGCGGCCGGGGGGCGGCGGGTCGCGGGTCAGGTCGGACGGCGCCTTGAAGAACACGAGGTTGTCGGAGAACGCCGTCAGCGCGATGGCGGTGGCGCTCCCCACGCCGATGCCGCAGGCGAGCAGCAGCACCAGGCGGCGACGCTTGCGGGTCATGGGCCGTCTCCCCCGTCGCGACCGCGACGCGCGGCCTCGCGCGCCTGCGCCCGCGGGTCGATCGCCAGCAGCCGCCGACGCGCCGCCGACGCGCGCAGCCAGGCGGCGATGCCGAAGCCCGAGGGCAGCACGATGCCGATCGCATATGAAGCGGCGATATAGGGAAGATGCGTCATGCCGCCACCGCCCCCGCGCCGGAGGCCGCGTGGTCGGCCCGCGCCAGCAGCAGGGTGCGCACCCGGCGTTCCATCACCGCCGCGCGCAGCCGGGCGAGCACGATCGCGGCGAACACCAGCGTATAGCCGATCGCGGAGTACAGCAGCGGCCACAGGATCGCCGGCGCGATGGTGGGCGCCCCCGTGAGCGTGATGCTCGCCGGCTGGTGCAGCGTGTTCCACCAGTCGACGCTGAACTTGATGATCGGCAGGTTGACCGAGCCGATCAGCGCCAGGATCGCGGCGGCGCGGTAGCCGCGCTGCGGGTCGTCGAAGGCGCGGATCAGCGCGATCTGGCCGAGATAGAGGAAGAACAGCACCAGCACCGAGGTCAGCCGCGCGTCCCACACCCACCACGCGCCCCACATCGGCTTGCCCCACAGGCTGCCGGTGGCGAGGCAGATGGCGGTGAAGACGGCGCCGACCGGCCCGATCTCCTGCGCCGCGAGGTCGGCCAGCGGGTGGCGCCAGACCAGCGACAGGACGGCGCACACGGCGAGGCTGAAATACCCGGCCGAGGCGAGCCATGCCGCCGGGACATGCACGTACATGATCCGGACCGTATCGCCCTGCTGCCAGTCCGGCGGGGAGAAGAACAGGCCCCAGGTCAGGCCGAAGGCGGTGACCGCGATGCCGATCACCGTCAGCCACGGCAGGATGGCGCCGGACAGACGAAGGAACCGCCCGGGATTGGCAAAGCGGTGCAGGTTCGGGCCGCGCCGCTTGGGTCCGGCCGGCGTCTGCCGGGTCGGGCGCTCTGAGGGACCGAATGCGCTGACGTTCTCCACGGCTCAATCCTCTACCCCGCGTCCGATGCAGGGGCAAACGGGCACATGGGATTAAAGCGCGGTTTGCACTCCGTGTTGCCAACCTTTCATGACACGCCCTAGAACGCGGCGGGAACAAAGAGGTGGCGTACGATGACCGGGCGCGCGGGCGACGTGGGAACGGGCGGAACGGGACGGGGCAACGCGGAACACGCCGACACGTCCGGCCCGACGCTCGACTTCGTCTTCGTGCCCGATGGCGGCGCTCCCGGCGGGACGGCGGGCCACGCCGCGACGTCGGGCGCCGCGCGGCTGCGCGCGCGCTTCGTGCCAGGCGGCGCGGCGGCGGACGGGGCCGTCCACGGACCATCGGACGCCACGTTGCATCGCAACAACGCGATCGCATCATAGAAAACTATTTGGCGCCCCCGGCTTCGGCGCGGCATGCTCGCGTCTGCGTCCGACAAGCGACGCTCGGCGCGTACCGCGCGCCGTACAACAACGTCTGGGGGGATACATCATGGCCGCGTCTCTCGCGCGCCTGTGCGTTCTGCTTGCGGGCACCGCGCTGGCTGCCGTTCCGTTCGCCGTCACCCATCCGGCCCACGCCGCCGACGCCGCCGATACGGCGGGCAACAACGTCGACTGGCCGGGCTACAACAACGACTATCAGGCGCAGCGCTATTCGCCGCTGAACCAGATCACCGCCAAGAACGTCGACCACCTCAAGGAGGTGTGCCGCATCAAGGTGTCGGACGGCGGCTCGTTCCACACCGGCCCGATCGTCGTCGACGGCGTCATGTACGTCACGACCGCGCGCGATACGGTCGCGATCGACCCGCGCACCTGTCAGGAGAAGTGGCGCAACACCTATAGCTCGTCGCATGACGACGTGTGGTCGGTGAACCGCGGCGTCGCCTATGACAACGGCCGGCTGTTCCGCGGCACCGGGGACGGCGCGCTGCTGGCGATCGACGCCGCGACCGGCAAGACGGTCTGGCAGGACACGGTGGGCGATCCCGGCCGCGGCGAGTTCCTGTCCGGCGCGCCGGTCGCGTGGAACGGCGTCGTCTACACCGGCACCGCCGGCAGCGACTGGGGCGTGCGCGGGCGCGTGGTGGCGTTCGACGCGCAGACGGGGCGCGAGCTGTGGCGCTTCAACCTCGTGCCGGCGCCGGGCGAGGCGGGCGCCGATACGTGGAAGGTGAGCAAGACGGCGCTGACCGGCGGCGGCGGCACCTGGACGAGTTTCGCCCTCGACGTGATGCGCAACGAGCTGGTGATCCCGGTCGGCAACCCGGCGCCCGATCTCGACCCGCAGTACCGCCCGGGCGACAACCTCTACACCGACAGCGTGGTGGTGCTCGACGCGCGCACCGGCAAGCTGAAATGGTATCACCAGATGAAGGCGAACGACGGCGTCGATCACGATCTCGCGGCGGTGCCGGTGCTGTACCGCACGCCCGACCTGCGTGACCTGATGGCGGCCGGCGGCAAGGACGGCATGCTGGTCGGCCTCGACCGCGAGACGCACGAGGTGCTGTTCAAGACGCCCGTGACCACCGTCTCCAACGAGAGCGCGGTGCCGAACGCCGAGGGCGTGCATGTCTGCCCCGGCCTGCTCGGCGGCGTCGAATGGAACGGCGCGGCCTATGACCAGAAGAACAACGCGCTGGTCGTGGGCGCCGTCGACTGGTGCGCGACGATGAAACGCGGCAAGCCGAAATACGTCGCCGGGCAGTTCTTCTTCGGCGGCGATCCGGTGCAGGACGCGCCGGCCAACGCGCATGGCTGGATCACCTCCGTCGATGCCGAGACGGGTAAGGTCCGGTGGCAATACAAGGCCGACGCGCCGGTGATCAGCGGCATTACGCCGACCGCGGGCGGCATCACCTTCGCCGGCGACACCAAGGGCAAGTTCCTCGTCCTCGACAACGGCGACGGGAAGGTCCTGTACAGCATGGCGACCCCCGGCATGATGGCCGGCGGCATCGTCACCTATGAGATCGCCGACAAGCAGTATGTGGCGCTGACCAGCGGCAACGTCTCGCGCTTCACGTTCGGCGC
>NZ_BANB01000684.1 GCF_000964365.1 Acidisphaera rubrifaciens HS-AP3
CCCCACCCGCGCCGCCTCGCCCTCCTTGCCGCCGCCCAGGCGCTGCCGCTGCTGCCGCAGCCCCTGCACGGCCCGTTCCGCGCCTATCCGGCGCGGGCGGGCGTCAGCGGGTGAAGCCCTCGACCGGATAGACCTTGAACGGGCCGGGCTTGCCGGTCTTCGGGTCGAACAGGTGATTGAGCTGCCCCTCCGCGACCCAGGCGACGTCGCCCACCTCCGTCACCGACACCGGCAGCTTGAAGCCGCCGCGCACGACGTCGATCTGCGCCGTGTCGCCGTGCACGGTGACGCGGTCGAGCGTGCCCGCGCCCTCGATCATCAGGAACGTGCCGGGCCCGATCGAGCGCAGCGCGTCGGGCAGCTTGATCGGCCGCGAGGTCTTCAATGTCGTGACCGCCCCCGCGCTGCCGTCCTCGGCCATCGCGACGCGATACAGGCCGCCGCCGTTGTAGGTGTTCACGTACACGGCGTTGTCGCTGCCGATCGCGATGCCGTCGAGCCCGGCGCCGCCCTTGACGCTGAACCGCTCGTCCGTCGCCCAGACCTCAAGCTGCGTCGCGCCGGGCTTGAGGCGAAGGATGTGCGGGCTGAATGAATCAGTCACGTACACCGTGCCGTCCGCGGCCACCACCACGTCGTTGCACAGCGTATGATCGCCCGGCAGCGGATAGCTCGCCTTCGGTGCCCCGGTCTTCAGGTCGAACGATTTCAGCGCAACCGGCTTCGATCCCGCCTTCATCACCACGCCCAGCGCCGACAGGTCGCTCGAACACACCCACAGCGTGTCATGCGCCGCGTCCGTCAGCACGCCGAGCACCGACAGCAGCCCGTTGCTGCCGGCGGGGATGAACGGCTGCGCGGTCGTGGCCCCCGGCGCCACCCGCACCACCACGCCCTCGGCCATGCTGCCGACATACAGCGTGCCGTCGGGGGTCGAGGAGAGGCTCTCGGGATAGAACCGGTCCCCCGGCAGCAGCACGTCCGCCGGCGCGGCCGCCGCATGGCCCGCCGCCGCCACCGACGCGGCCAGCAGCGTCGCCGCCAGCGCCGCCGTCAGGCGCGGCTTGCGCCGCACCCGTGTCAGGAATGTTCGTTTCATGGACCGTCCTTCCTCTCGTCCCCCGGGATGCCCATGGCAACCCAGGCACGCATTATATCTGTCTGGGTATAGCGATGCCATCATGACGGCTGCCGGACGCAAACGAAAGGGTGCTGCCCAGACATCGGACGCATAACTGTCACCGTGCATGCGTCATGCGCCCCGCATCGGCGCGGCCACGCTTGGGTCGTGCGGCGGCGACGAGCGGGGGCTTTACCTCCCGGTGTTTCTCCGTACAACTCAGCGTCCGGCCGCTGACCTGCGCGGACGGCGGGCGCTGATGCGGCTTGCCCGCCCCTCTGTGGCCGAGATTTGCGGACAAGGTGATGGATCAGGGCGTACTCAGCAGCCTCGCTGACAGGTTTCCGTTCGTCAAAGCCATGCCGGTCGACGATTTCCGGCGGTTCACGCGCGTCCTCGAGTTCCCCGTCCTGGCACGGGGGCAGACGGCCTATGAACTCGGCGATGCCTGCCCGAACTATCTCATGTGCATTACCGGGCGCACGCGCGTCTTCAAGACGAGCGACGCGGGCCGGGAGATGCTGCTGTATAACGTCGAGGGCGGCGGCACTTGCGTGCTGACGACCCAGTGCCTGCTGTCACGCACGAATTTCCCGGCCGAAAGCGTCGCGGAATCGCTGACGGTCCTCGCGGCGGTGCCGGCGCGGTGCTTCTACGAGCTGATGGAGTCGATGCCCGCGTTCCGGGAGTTCGTCATCGCCGACTACACGCGGCTTCTCAGCGCGATGTTCTCGTTCGTCGACGCGCTCGCCTTCCAGACGATCGAGCAGCGTCTGGCGCACCGCCTGCTGGCGGAGGCGGACGCCGCGCTCATCGTCCGCAAGACGCATCAACAGCTTGCGTCCGAAATCGGCAGCGTGCGCGAAATCGTCAGCCGGCATCTCGGCAACTGGGGATGCCGCGGATGGATCGAGACCACCCGCGGCGAGATCCGCATCCTCGACCGGGCGGCGCTCGCGTCGCGCCGCCCCGATCCGGCGTGATCGCCCCGATATATTCGCCCCTGCGGCGATGCCGCCTTACTTCTTGCCCTCGCCGCGGGCGAGCAGGTCCGCGAAGGTCTTCTTCTGGCTCGGCGACAGCAGCGCGTAGCTTTTCAGGTGGTACGGAACCATCGTGTAGGCGAGCGCCGTTTCCGACCGGCCGATCGCGTCGATATCGGCCTTCATCGTCGCCTCGGACGGATCGACCTGCGCGGCGTCCTTGGCATACTTGCCGATCGCGTTCTGCGTCACGCCGTCCAGCCGCTTCATTTCGTCGAACATCGTCTTCGACATCGACGTCAGCTCGGCCTTCTGCTTCTCCGTCAGCTTGAAGTCGGCATCGTGCTGGAGCACCCACTCCGGCCCCGGATGCGAGAAGCGGAAATTCTTCGGGAAATCGAACGAGTGCGCGACGAAGAAATCGTGCGCGGTCGTCATGTCGCTCATGTCCGCACGCGCCGGCACCGCCATCGCGCCGACCGCCAGACAGGCGGCCCCGACATAGGCGGCCAGAGCGGCGCCGTTAGCAAAAATGGTCTTCGTCATTGCGTTTCCCTCGCCAAGGCACCGCGCCGTGTTTCGGCGCCGCCGGACATCCGGTCTACGCCGGGCGCGGGCCTTTGTCGGTGACCGGAGTCACCAATTTGGTGATACCGGGCAGATTATGTGCGCGAAATTTGCCCTCGAACGATTTAAACGCAACCGGCTTAGATCCCGCGGTCATTACCACGCTCAGCGCCGACAGGCCGACAGATCGCTCAAACACATTTAAACGTCCCCGGCCGTGCTGCCAGAGCACAGCGCGCCGTCCACGATCTAGAAGAGGCTCCTCTAATAGACATGGCCGGTTCGTAGCAGTGGGCACGATCAGCGTATACTCGAGGAGGATTAGGTCTTAACGGCACATCGCAAGCTCCTTCTAGGAACTCGAACAAGAAGCACCGTCGCTTCAGTACATCGCTGCAATTATAAAGTTCTAATAAGGGTCCCGTTTTGATTAAGATAAGTATTTATAGAGCCTGTTTCCTCATGTTGATAACGAGCCGGTCTGTTGATCGGTCCTACAGCTTATAATCCTGCTGTGGCATTTCGCCGATGTCGAAGATGCTGATAGAACTCAGTATTGGCTTTGCGATTCAGCGCGCTTCGCCTAAGCTAGGCCAACATGCCGACGTGGAGTGATTGGCACCACAGAGCCGGCGGGTGAAGTAGCGAATCATGGCGTCCAGGAATTGGTGACGATCAGATCGGATTCGGACGTCGGGGTCTTATCATGGTCGGCTTACTGCCTTTGCGCCGCATACTGCCTGAAACCACCCGGATCTCACCGACAGACATTTAACGGTTGTGCAGCGTAATCAATGAAAACGCCTCTTTCTCATCTCCGTGAAAATTCAGTCGTCGAGCGCGTAAGAACTAATAGCATTCTAAACCCGCTGTTATGGCTTTCTGGGATAATTATTGTACCCTCGATTCCGGCAGTCTGTGCAACAGATGACGGTGTGAGATTATTTTTTTGCTTCCTCACCGCCCTTCCAATTTTAAGTTCTGTCTTGGCGTATTTTATTTGGGTGGTCAAAGACCCCGATCGTCTTCAATCCGAAGACTATCAGCTTGCGCAAAAACGAATTTTGCACGCAACGAAAGAAGAGGACGAATTCGCAACGATTGATCAAGCGAGGGATCGTAGTTCGACTGCTATAGCTGCCGTTTCTTTCGAGAGTGATCAGCCAGACGAACCACCTTCAAATGCGAGCTCCGTCCTCTATGACGCGACGAAAAAGCGATCGTGATGCCAACCGCCACATTCTACATGATCTACATCGAACGATTGGAAAGCGTCTCTTACGAGACCGTCAAACAAAAAATGGACCTCTGCCTCAGCTGGTACCGGCTGAATGAAAAAATGTGGATTGTATATTCGAACAGAGATATTGGTAAGTTATACAAAAGATTTTTTCCTCTCGTAGACGATTCTGGTAGCCTATTAATATGTAAGCTTGACATAGATAGTCGGGAAGGATGGATGAGTAAGAGATTTTGGAACTGGATAAATCAACGCACTGATGCTACAAAGTGATTGCTGATCTAAAATTTAATATTATTTGCCCGCCATGCTATGGCCTCTTTGGAATTTATCCTGGAAGAGCAATCAAGCAAATCATATGACCCCGTCATGCTCACAGCATCTGATGAGAATTTTCCTATATATGCAGCACATTCTTGTCTCTATTTGCATCTGACTACATTTTCGCGAGGCTCGGACTTAGTCAGCAAGATGTGGCGCCCCCCTCACACCGCCTGCAAAGCCCGCGGCGCCTCGACCACCGTCGTCTCGAACTCGGCGGGCGAGGTGATTTCCAGCAATTCCAGGTCGTCGCTATGGGCGATCTCGATATGGGGGATGCCCGGCGCCTGATAGACGGACGTGCCCGGCTCCAGCCGCACCCGGCCGATATCCGCGTATTCGAACTCCACCCAGCCGCGCAGGACGAACACCATCTGGAAATCCAGCGTGTGCGTGTGCCATTCCGGCTTGGCATGCGTCCCCGGCACGGCGCGGATCACGTGCGCGCCAAACGCGCCCCCCGTCGCCGCCGGGATGCCGAGGTCGCGATAGGCGAAAAACGCCCGCAGCCCGGTGTCGTATTGCGCATCGCGGGCATGCGTCACCACGGTCGTGGTCATTGGTCCTGCCTCCCCTGGCCAGTGTGGGCGCCCATGCTGCCACCACCCGCGCCCGGGCGCGAGCGTGGCCGCACCCTTGCATCCCCGCCCCCCTGCATCCCCGACCGGGGAACGGCGTTGACACAGCGGCCACGGCGCCCGGCGCCGGCGGAGCAGCGAGCGGAGAGGCAAGCATGACCGACAACCCGCTACAGGACGACCCGGCGCGCGAGCACCGCATCCGGGAGCGTGCCTATCACCTGTGGGACGCCGACGGCCGCCCGCACGGGCGCGACGTCG
>NZ_BANB01000683.1 GCF_000964365.1 Acidisphaera rubrifaciens HS-AP3
CCGGCCTCCGGCACGCCTGCCCCCGCGACGGCGAAAGGCGGCGCGGCGGCGCCGACCAAGCCGCCGCCGGCATCGGCGCCCGAGCACCACGAGGCGACAAAGCCGACCATGAAAATGATCCCGGCCGGCGAGACGATGCCCATCCTCGGCCATGACGTGGACGGCCCGGACGGCCAGAATATCGGCAAGCTGGTGGACGTGCTGGTGGACGCGGGCGGCGTGCCGCGCGCAGCGGTGCTGGACGTGGGCGGGTTCCTTGGCGTCGGCAACCGCGTCGTCAGCGTCGAGTGGGACGCGCTGCATTTCCATCTGCGGTCGGCCGACCACGCCATCGTCACCACCCTGACGCCCGACCAGATCCGCGCCGCGCCCGAATACAAGGACCCCGGGCAGGCGGCCCCGGTGGTCGTGGCGCCGCGCCACCGCTGAGCCCGGCATGGCAAGCGCGACCGTCGAGCCGCTGGGTGCCGGCGGACGTATGTCCGGCAACCCCTCCTCCCGCCAGCCACGCGCGGCACGGGCGACGCAACGCAACGCGACGTCGCTGCGCGGCCTCGACTGGCTCAACTTCTTCATGGCGAACGTGCAGACCGGCTTCGGTCCGTTCATCGCCGTCTATCTGACCTCCCAGCGCTGGACGCAGACCGATATCGGCATCGCGCTGAGCGTCGGCACCGTGACGGCGATGATCAGCCAGATCCCCGGCGGGGCGCTGGTGGACGCGGTGCCCAGCAAGCGCATCGCCGCGGTCGTCGCCACGCTCGCCATCGCCGGCAGCGCCCTGCTGTTCGCGATACAGCCGGACAAGCTGCAGGTATTCACCGCCGAAATCCTGCACGGCATCGCGTCCTGCGTGATGACGCCGGCCATCGCGGCCATCAGCCTGGCGCTGGTGGGCCGGGCCGCGCTCGGCGAGCGGCTCGGTCGCAACGCCAGCTTCGCGTCGATCGGCAACGGGCTGGCCGCCGGCGTCATGGGCGCGTGCGGCGCCTATGTGTCGAGCCGGTCGGTGTTCATCCTGACCGCGGCGCTGGCGATCCCGGCCATGTTCGCCCTGCGCATGATCGGCCCCGCGCGGGTGCCGCGCGTGCCCGCACGCGAACAGGGCGGCGGCGCGCTGCGCGGGCTCGCCACGCTGTTCACCGACCGCCGGCTGCTGGCCTTCGCCGCCTGCGCCATGCTGTTCCAGCTCTCGGACGCGGCCATGCTGCCGATCGCCGCCGCGCGCGCGACGGCGCAGGCGGGGAGTGCGGCCAACCTGCTGATCGCCGCCTGCATCGTGGTGCCGCAGATCGTGGTGGCCTTCCTGTCGCCGCAGATCGGCCGCTGGGCGGAGACGCGCGGGCGGCGCTATGTCCTCCTGCTCGGCTGGGGCGCCCTGCCGCTGCGCGGCGTGCTGATGGCGATCTTCCCGAACGCCTACGTCATGGTGGGACTGCAGGCCCTGTCCGGCATCAGTGCCGCGACCTTCGGCGTGATGCTGCCGCTGATCTCGGCGGACGTCACACGCGGGACCGGCCGCTTCAACCTCGTGATGGGCGCGCTCGGCCTCGCGGTGAATATCGGCGCGACGCTGAGCACGACGATGGCCGGCGCGCTGGCCGATCACTACGGCGTCCGCATCGCCTTTCTCGGCCTCGCGGGCGCGGGCGGCCTCGGGACGCTGCTGATCTGGCTCACGATGCCGGAGACCCGCCGGCGACGGCGGCACCGACAATAGGCCCGTCCTCGCGCTGCAGCAGCAGAGCATAAGTCTCGCCCGCCGGCACCGGCACACTGCGCGCGACCGCCTCGCCCCGCCACGGCCCGAGATCGACGAGCGCAC
>NZ_BANB01000682.1 GCF_000964365.1 Acidisphaera rubrifaciens HS-AP3
GCCCCACGCCGCTGCCCGCCCCGGTCACCACGGCAATGCGTTCGGCCATACTCGGTCTCCTCTGCTGATGCGGCGGCGTCCGGCGGCGCGGCCGGCGGCGCGCCTTCGGTTCAGGCGGCGCGGTGGACCCGGTCGCCCAGGATGCGCGCCACCTCCGGCTCGATGGTCGCGGCGATCGCGGCCATGCCCGCCGGCGTCGGATGCAGCGCGAGGCGCGGCGGCGACAGCTGCGGATCGCGGTACAGCGCGTCGTCGATGCGCCCGCCGCGCTCGAACAGGCCGGTCAGGTCGATGTAGCGCACGCCCGGCATGCCTGCGCCCTCGCCATAGGCCGCGCGCAGGCCGCGGTTGATGGCGACGCGCGTGTCGATCACCCAGGCATCGCCCGCCCGCGGCAGCACGCTGAGCAGCAGCACCTGCGTCTGGGGCATGCGCCGGCGCAGCGCGGCCAGGATGGCGGCGATTCCCTGCAGCGAATCGGGCGCGTTCCAGTGGAGGTGGCCGAGGTTGTTCGCCCCCACCAGCAGGACGATCAGCCGCGGCTGCGCGCCGTCGAACTCCGCGCTCTCGGCCCGCCACAGCACATGCGCGGTGGCATCGCCGATGAAGCCGAGATTGACGGCGTTGCGGTCGCCATAGAAGCGGCGCCAGACCGGGGCGTAGTCGTCGAGCGGGGCCGGCCCGTCATGCTCGAAATTCTGCGTGATGCTGTCGCCGAGCCAGACCAGGGCCGGCCGGCGGTCGCGCATTTCCGCCACTTTCTCGCGGTGGCGACGCGCCCACCACGGCAGGTCCATGCGTGACAGCGGCGTTGCCGCCAGCGGCACGCGCCGCCGCGCCGCCC
>NZ_BANB01000681.1 GCF_000964365.1 Acidisphaera rubrifaciens HS-AP3
TGTCGGGCATGGCTGGCATTCCTGTCGGATACGGCAGTCACATTGACGTAACGGGATGGATGCTTATACCTGGACGTGAGCAGACGCAACAATCTTGCAAGGGAGGCCGGGGATGGCGCTTGTTCCTTTCGACGACCGCGACGGCTGGATCTGGTGGGACGGGCATCTGATCCCCTGGCGGGACGCCAAGCTGCATGTCCTGACGCACGGCCTGCATTACGCGAGCGCGGTGTTCGAGGGTGAGCGGTCCTATGCCGGCCACGTCTTCCGCCTGCGCGCGCATACCGATCGGCTGATCAATTCGGGGCGCATCCTGGGCTTCGACATCCCCTTCTCCGCCGAGCAGATCGACGCGGCGATCGTGGAGACGCTGGCCGCGAACAACCTGACGGACGCCTATGTCCGCCCGCTCGCCTGGCGCGGGTCGGAGATGCTGGCGGTC
The DNA here is from genome assembly GCF_000964365.1 of Acidisphaera rubrifaciens HS-AP3. Taxonomy (GTDB): domain Bacteria; phylum Pseudomonadota; class Alphaproteobacteria; order Acetobacterales; family Acetobacteraceae; genus Acidisphaera; species Acidisphaera rubrifaciens. The sequence goes on from NZ_BANB01000681.1 coordinate 443, forward strand.
GCGGCGCAGCACACGAAGATCCACCTGATGATCGCCGTCTGGCCGTGGCCCAACCTGTTCGGCGCCGACCGTATGGCCGGCGTCCGGCTGGGCGTCGCGTCCTGGCGCCGTCCGCATCCGCAGACCTCGCCCACCGCGGCGAAGGCGGCGGGCAACTACATGATCGGCACGCTGTCCAAGCACGAGGCGGAGGCGGCGGGCTGGAACGACGCGCTGATGCTCGACTGGCGCGGCCAGATCAGCGAGGCGACCGGCGCCAATATCTTCTTTGTGATCGACGGCGTGCTGCACACGCCGACGCCGGACTGTTTCCTCGACGGCATCACCCGGCGTTCGGTGATGGCGCTCGCCCGCAAGCGACAGATGACGGTGGTCGAGCGGGCGATGATGCCGGAAGAGATGGCGCAGGCGAGCGAATGCTTCCTCGCCGGCACTGCCGCCGAGGTGACGCCGGTGCGCCAGATCGGCGACTATCACTTCACGCCCGGCGCGATCACGGAGACGCTGCTTGGCGATTACGAGGCCCTGGTGCGCATGGCCCCTGCCGAGGTGGAAGCGAAACTCGCGGCGTGACGCGTGGGCGGGGCTGCGAAACGCCCCGATGTTCCCATCTGAAAGAAACAGGGTTGCTTTGCACGGGGGATCGTGGCGATGACGGTCAGGGCTGTACTGAAATACAAGGGCGGTGAAATCACTTCGGTTTCACCGAACGCGACGGCCCGTGAAATCGCGGAGACCATGGCCGGTCAGCGGATCGGCTCGGTGCTGGTGCTTGCCGACGACGGCTCGGTCGCCGGCATCGTCAGCGAACGCGACGTCGTGAAGGCCGTCGCCGCCGGTCCGGAGCGCCTGGCCGAGGCGCGGGCGGCGGACATGATGACCCGCCACGTGATCGCGGCCTCGCCCGAGACCTCGGTGGACGAGGCGATGGAGCTGATGGACAGCGGCTATTTCCGTCACCTGCCGGTGCTGGAGAATGGCCGGCTGGTCGGCATCATCAGCATCCGCGATCTGGTGAAGTATCGGATCATGCAGCACGAAAGCGATCTGGACAGCCTCAAGCGCTACATCACCCGGCCGTCCTGACGGGCGGTCCACGGGAGCGCCACGGGGGGCGCCAAGGGGGGGGCGCCAAGAGGGCGGCCGAGCGTCCGGCGCGGTCGCCTATGCCGCCGGCGCCGTCGCGTGGCGGAGCAGCGTGTCGAGCCGGCGCTTGAACACGTCGAGATCGACCCACCACCGGCTTTGCAACTGCGTCTCGATCGTGCCCTCGCCCTGGAACATGTCGGCGGCATAGGTCACCCCGCCGCTCTGTGCCATGCGGTTGAAGCAGGCATTCGGGTAATAGGCCGGCAGCAATTCATAGATCAGCGTGCCGGGACGGCAGAACGCGATGTTGGTCATGCCCGCGCCGTGGCCACCGACCACCACGCGCGCCTCGCGGAACAGCACGATCTGTTCCTCCGGCGTGTAGGAGCCGGGCAGCACGATCCGGAATCCGATCGTCTCCAGATAGGCGATCAGCGCGTCCTCGTTGACCATGCGCCGGTTGGTGCTGTCGGTCCGCGCCACATAGATGTGCGGCGCCGTCGCGATGTCAGACCGCGCCGCCGCCGCCAGCCGGTCCCAGGTGCGCCGCGCGCTCATGGACACGGTGAAGGCGGAGAGCAGCAGGTCGCTAAACTCGCACAGCGCGAGCCGGGCGCGCACGAACTCCGTGACCGACAGATAGCGGGCGCCGCGATGGCCGAGCAGCGCCAGCGTCTGCTGCTGCAGCGGGCCCATCGGGGGGAGCAGGCAGACCGGGCGGTGGTCGGCGCAGCGCTGGATCGCGTTGTCGATCGCCGGCAGCGCCTGGGCGACCCAATGGTAGTAGTTGGTCCAGATGCGGTTGTAGCCGACGATCGGCAGGCTGCCCGGCTCGACCGACAGCACGCGGTCCACCCGGTCGCTCGGCTCCGGCGCGTCCGCCTCCGGCACCAGCACCGTCGTCTCGCGCACCCGCTGGCCGCCGTGGAACAGCATCGCGAGATAGGTGTCGAGCACGACATCGCGCAACCGCCACTGCCGCAGCCGCGTCGTGTGCGCCTGCCGGTCGAAATAGTCGCGCACGCTCGCGTCCGTGAACGTGTCGCCCAGAAGGATCGGGCCGGCCGCGGTGTTGACCGCGTCCGGCTCCAGGTCGATGGCGCTGACGGCAACCTCGGCGATACCGACGCTCATGCGCGCTGTCCGGTCACGACGTCTGGCCCAGCCCGAAGCATCCGTTCCCGCATGGTCCGCCCACATCCTTCTGACTGCCGCCGCTTGCCCATAGCACAGGATGCCGGGATGGCCGGCGAGCCGCGCGCCCGCACAGACAACGTGTCGATCATCGATTGCTCTTCGGTGAACCCGCGCGGCGCCGCCTTTTTT
>NZ_BANB01000680.1 GCF_000964365.1 Acidisphaera rubrifaciens HS-AP3
AGCACCTCATCGGGCGGGATGCCGGACGCGGCACTTATGCCGGCGACGCGCGCACGGCCGGCGGTCAGCGTGCCCGTCTTGTCGAGGAATACCGTGTCCACCCGGGCGAGCGTCTCCAGCGCGCCGCCGCCCTTGACCAGCACGCCGCGTCCGGCGCAGCGCGACAGGCCCGAGATGATCGCCACGGGCACGCCGAGGATCAGCGGACAGGGCGTGGCGACGACCATCACCGCGAGGCCGCG
>NZ_BANB01000679.1 GCF_000964365.1 Acidisphaera rubrifaciens HS-AP3
CGCTGCGCGATGCCGCGCGGCCGCTGCGCGACGCGGCCGAGGCACGCGCCGTCGCCACCATCGCGTCGAACGAGGCGACCACCGGCGCGATCGTCGCCGACGCGCTGGCCCGCATCGGGGCGGACGGCGTGCTGACGGTCGAGCACGGCACCACGGTCGCCACCGTGCTCGAGATCGAGGAGGGGATGACCTTCGATCGCGGCTACCTTTCGCACCACATGGTCACCGATATCGAGCGGATGCAGGCCGTGCTCGACGAGCCGGACATCCTGATGACCGACCTCAAGCTGCAGACCGAGGCGGAGGTCGCGGCGATCGAGGCGCTGGTCGATCAGCGCGGCCGGCCGCTGCTGATCATCGCCGAGGAGGTGGCGCCCGCCTGCGTCATCCGCCTGCTGCGCCGCCGCGAGCGCGGACAGAAGCCGGTCGCCGCCGTCCATCCGCCGGAATACGGGCACTGGCGCAAGGCCATGCTGGAGGACATCGCGATCATGACCGGCGGCCGCGTGATCGCCCGCGATCTCGGGGGGCAGCTCACGGATCTCGCCCTCGCCGATCTCGGCTCCGCGCGGCAGGTGCGGGTGACCGCCGACCGCACGGTGATCGTCGCGGGTGGCGGCGCGCCGGACGCGGTCGCGGCGCGGCGCCAGCAGGTGCACCGGCAGCTGGAACTGGCGCCCGAGAACGTGGAGCGTGACAAGCTGGTCATGCGGCTTTCCAAGCTGTCCGGCGGCACCGCGGTCATCTTCGCGGGCGGGGCGACGCCAGTGGAGCAGAAGCGCCGCGCGCAACTGATCGAGGACGCGGTGAACGCGACCCGCGCGGCGATTGCCGAGGGCATCGTCGCGGGCGGCGGCACCGCGCTGCTGCAGGCGGCGCCGGCGGTCGCGTCGCTGGAAGGTGAGCTCAGCCCGGCCGCGTGGCTCGGGGCCGCGATGCTGCAGCGCGCCCTTGCCGCCCCTGTCGCGACGATCGCCGCCAATGCCGGGCTCGATCCGGACGAGGCGGTCCGCCGCGTCGCCGCCGCGCCGAAAGGGGTGGGCTGCGATGCCCGCACCGGCCAGTTCGGCGACATGATCGCGGCGGGCGTGGCCGATCCGGTGCGGGTCAGCATCGCCGCTATGCGGAACGCGGCATCGGTCGCGGCGCTGATCCTGACCACGGATACGCTGATCGCCAGCAAGCCCGACTACACCGATCCGACAGCCGGCCCGGCTCTCGGCGGCGGCGCGGAGAAGCTGGGACGCGCATGATCCCGACTTGCGCCGGGGGTGGCGGCGGCGAAAGCTGTCATGCTCGGACCGCGGGGAGGAAACGCGATGCCCGATGACCGCAGCCGGCGGACGCCGGACCCGGACGCGTCCCTGCCCTCGGCGCAGCTCATGCGGCGCGCCGAGGGCAGCGACACGATGCTTGCCTGGGAGCGGTTCCTGACCGGCGGGCCGCAGGCGGCGCGGCCGGAGCGGCATTTCGTCGTCGCGTCCTGGCTGCGCAGCCGCGATCTCGGCATCGATCCGCGTGCCCGCGCGGCGCCGCTGCTGCGCGACACCGACCGGATCGAGGGGCTGCGCGAACGCCACCGCGAGCTGATCTCCGCCGCGTGCGGCGTGTTCGGCGACGCCGCCGACCTGCTGGCCGGCTCCCGGTCCATCCTGCTGCTGACCAGCCCCGAGGGGATCGTGCTCGAGGTCGTGGGCGACACGCAGACACAGGACCAGGGTCAGGACATCAACCTGACGCAGGGGGGCGACTGGCGCGAGGACGTGATCGGCACCAACGGCATCGGCACCGCCATCGCCACCGGCCGGCCCGCCCATGTCCATGCGGCCGAGCATTTCTGCGAGGGCGTCAAAAGCTGGACCTGCGCCGCCTCGCCGATCATGGACGCATCCAGCGGCCGCGTGCTGGGCGTCGTCGATATTTCCGGGCCGCCCACCACCTATCAGCGGACCAACCTGACGCTCGCGGTCACCCTGGCGCGGCAGATCGAGATGGTGCTGGCCGAGCGGGCCGTACGCGAGCGCAGCCGGCTGCTGGAGGCGTGCCTCGATCGTCTGTCGTCCTCCGATGCGGCCGGGCTGCTGGCGATCGACCGCAGCGGCCGGCTCATTCACAGCACCGGCCGCGCCCCGGCCGGGCTGCGGGTCGGCCAGCATCTGCCGGGCATGGACGACGAGGTGCCGGTCGAAAGCTGGTCCGACCGGCTGCCGGAAGGGTTGCAGGCGGAATGGTTCAACCCCGTGCGCGTCGCCGGCCGCACGATCGGTGCCATGGTCGTCATCCCGACACGCGCCGGCCGGCCGCCGGGAGGCGCCGCCCGTGGGCTGGCCGCCCCGCGCCTCGCGGCGAGCCCGTCGGAGGTCGATCCGACGCGCAGTTCCTTCGCCGCCATCGTGGGCGACAGTCCGGCGATGCTGCAGGCGCTGCAGCGGGCACGGCACCTCGCGGACAAGCGCGTCGCGGTGCTGATCGAGGGTGAGACGGGTGTGGGCAAGGAGCTGTTCGCGCGCGCGATGCACGGCGACGGCGGCGCGCCGTTCATCGCCTATAACTGCGGCGCCGTGGCGCGCGAACTGATCGCCGCCGAACTGTTCGGGCATGTCCGCGGCGCCTATACCGGCGCGACCAGCGAGGGACGGTCGGGGCGGTTCGAGCTGGCGCATGGCGGCACCCTCTGCCTCGACGAAATCGGCGAGATGCCGATCGAGGTGCAGCCCTTTCTGCTGCGCACGCTGGAAGAGGGCGTTGTCTATCGCCTCGGCGAGACGCAGCCCCGCCGTCTCGACGTGCGCCTGCTGGCGCTGACGAACCGCAACCTGGCGGACGAGGTCGAGTCCGGACGTTTCCGCCGCGACCTGTTCTATCGCATCGCCGTCACGCGGGTGCGGATACCGCCGCTGCGCGAACGTCCCGACGACGTCGCCCGCCTGATCGCGCATTTCAACGCCCGGCTGGCGCAGCGTCATGGCGTGGTGCCCCGCTGCTACGGTCCCGCGGCGATGGCGATGCTGGAGGGATACGCCTGGCCCGGCAACGTGCGCGAACTGCGCAACGTGGTCGAGGAGCTGCTGCTGATCCCCGCCGATGGGGACGTCACGGAGGACGAGCTGCGCACGCTGCTGCCGGCGGCCGGCGCCGTGCCGCCGCCGGACCCGCCGCCGGAGGCGGCCGTCTGTGCGCCTCTGCCGACACCTGCTCCGACTCCGTCCCCGGCCGTGGCCCTGCCATCGTCGTCGTCGGCGCCCGCTCAGCCGCCTTTGTTTCCCGATGCGCGGCCGTCCTCGCCCGCGGCGACAAGCCTGGAGGAGGCGGAGTGCGCCGCTATCATCCAGGCGGTGCAGCAGCATCACGGCAACTTCGCCGAGGCCGCGCGGGCGCTCGGGATCGCGCGCAGCACGCTGTACCGCAAGGCGGAACGCTACGGGATCAATCTCGTCGGCGCGGCACGCGGCTGGGGCAGCGGGCGGATGGCCCGCAACTGACGGCGCTCAGGGCGGTCCGTCGCGTCCGAAACGCTGGATGACCTCGTGGATGGCGGCCGGGTCGGGCTGGTCCATGACGCGCCGCGCCAGCCGGGCGCAGTCGTCGATGTGCAGTCCGCGCACCACCTGCTTCACCCGCGGTACCGCCCCGGCGTTCATGCTGAAGCTGCGCACGCCGATGCCGAGCAGCAGCGGCGTCCAGCGCGGATCGGCCGCCATCTCGCCGCAGACCGAGACCGGCATCCGCATGCGCAGCGCGGCTTCCGTCGCGAACTGGATCAGCCGCAGGACGGCGGGATGCAGCGGGTCGTACAGATCGGCGAGGCTGGGTTCGCCGCGATCGACGGCGAGGGTGTAGGCGGTCAGGTCGTTGGTGCCGATGGCGAAGAAATCCGCCTCCAGCGCCAGCGCGTCGGCCGCGAGCGCCGCGCCGGGCGTCTCGATCATGATGCCGAGCGGCGGCAGACGGTCGGGCAGCCGCTC
>NZ_BANB01000678.1 GCF_000964365.1 Acidisphaera rubrifaciens HS-AP3
TGGAGTTCAGACGTGTGCTCTTCCGATCTGGCGTTCGGTGCTGCTCGTCGACGATGAGCCGGCGGTGCTGGCCGTGATCGCGCGCGGGCTCGGGCGGCGCGGCTGGCATGTCGTGGCGCACCCGTCGGCCGAGGCGGCCCTGGCGGAGGCCGCCGGCGTCTGGCCCGATGGCCGGCCGGACGCGGTCGTCACGGACGCGTCGCTGCCCGGTCTCGACGGGGTCGCCCTGCTGCGCGCGCTGGCGGCGCGGTGGCCGGGCGTGCCTTGCGTGCTGCTCTCCGGCTACGCCGATGCGCGGCTCCCCGATCGCCCCGGCCGCACGGCGTTTCTCGCCAAGCCCTTTGCGTTGGACGATCTTCTGCGAGCACTCGACTCGGTCCTGGGCGGTTAGACTGGGTTGTCGGACCGGCGGAGGGGCGGCGCCCGTGCCGTGAGTCCCCGGTCGCAGTTCGTGAAAAGTTCTTGTCTGTCGGCGGGTTCTGGAACAAGACTAGAACAATGTCTTAACGTCGTGCAGCGGCGCGGTTGCACCGGCCCGCGCACTCTGTCAGAGTGCCGGACACGCAACACGCGTATTGCGCCCTCTATGACCATCCGCCGGTTGTGGCGCGCCAAAAGGGATCGGGGACTGCGATGGAAAAGAACAAGGCTCTCGACGCCGCGCTGGTGCAGATCGAGCGGGCTTTCGGCAAGGGCTCGATCATGCGCATGGGGCAGCGCGGAACCGATGAGGGGGTTGACGTCATCTCCTCCGGCTCGCTCGGCCTCGATCTCGCGCTCGGCATCGGCGGGCTGCCGCGCGGGCGCATCGTCGAGATCTACGGGCCGGAAAGCTCCGGCAAGACCACGCTCGCGCTGCATGCCATCGCCCAGGCGCAGAAGCGCGGCGGCACGTGCGCCTTCATCGACGCGGAGCATGCGCTCGATCCGATCTATGCCCGCAAGCTGGGCGTGGACGTGGACAACCTGCTGATCAGCCAGCCGGACGCCGGCGAGCAGGCGCTGGAGATTGCCGACACGCTGGTGCGTTCCGGTGCGATCGACGTGCTGGTGGTGGACAGCGTCGCCGCCCTGGTGCCCCGCGCCGAGCTGGAAGGCGAGATGGGCGACAGCCACATGGGACTGCACGCGCGGCTGATGAGCCAGGCGCTGCGCAAGATCACCGGCAGCGTCTCGCGCTCCAACACCATGCTGATCTTCCTCAATCAGATCCGCATGAAGATCGGCGTGATGTTCGGCAACCCGGAGACCACGACCGGCGGCAACGCGCTCAAGTTCTATGCCTCCATCCGCATGGAAATCCGCCGCATCGGCCAGATCAAGGACCGCGAGGAGGTGGTCGGCAACCAGACGCGGGTGAAGGTCGTCAAGAACAAGCTCGCGCCGCCGTTCCGTCAGGTCGAGTTCGACATCATGTATGGCGAGGGCATCAGCAAGGTCGGCGAGCTGATCGACCTCGGCGTCAAGGCGGGCGTGGTCGAAAAGTCGGGCGCCTGGTTCAGCTACGACAGCCAGCGCATCGGGCAGGGGCGGGAGAACGCCAAGCAGTTCCTGCGCGATCATGCGCCGATGGCCGAGGCGATCGAGCAGCGCGTGCGCGCGCAGGCGGGTGTCGTCGCCAACGCGATGACGGCCCCGATGGAAGAAGACGCCGAGGCGGCGGACTGATCCGCGCCGCCGGCGGCGCGCTACCAAAACGTAACGCGCCGGCGCGATCCTGCCTCTGGTCAAACCCGGGTTTCTGCGACAAGCAGGCAGCCGGCCCGTATCAGCGGCAGGAGGGATTTTCTGGATACCATCATCGGTCCGGGCGCTCCCGCCGCCCGTCAGGATACGGCCGAGGCTGACGGGCAGGCGTTGAGCCCCGACGACGCCGCGTTGATCGAGGCGGCGACCGCCACGCTCGCCCGCCACTATCGCCCGCTCTGGCACACCATCGCGGCGGCGATCCGCGGGCGCGACGGGCGCATCTGGACCGGGCTGCATCTCGGCGCGACGGTCGGGCGCCTGTCGATCTGCGCCGAGGCGGTGGCGCTCGGCCGCGCGATCCTGGAGGGGGACGGCGCGATCGACACCATGGTCGCCGTCCGCCACCCGAAGCCGGACGAGGCCGAACGCACGCCCGCCGTGGTGTCGCCCTGCGGCGCCTGCCGCGAGATGATCCTCGATTTCGACCCCACCGCCCACGTCATCGTCCCGTCCGCCGACGGGTCCGGCCTGCGTCGCGTGCCGGCCACGCTTTTGCTGCCGGTCCCCTATCGTCGCTAGGCGGACCGGGCCGCGTTGATTCGCGCGGGGCGCGCTTCTAGCTTCCGCCCATGTCAGACCTCCGCCCATGCCAGACCGACTGAAGATCGCCCTCGCGCAGATCGACACGCATGTGGGCGCGATCGACCGCAACCTCGCAACCCTTCGCCGCGCCCGCGCCGAGGCGGCGGCGCTGGGTGCCGATCTCGTGGTGACCCCGGAATTCTCCGTCGCCGGCTATCCGCCCGAGGATCTGGTCCGCAAGCCGGCCTTTGTCGCCGCGTGCGAGGCGGCGATCGCCGACCTCGCCGCCGACACGGCGGACGGCGGCCCCGCCATCGTGGTGGGCGGCCCGTGGCAGAACGGGGCGCTTCTGCACAACGCTGCCTTCCTGCTCGAAGAGGGCCGGATCGCCGCGCGCCGGGCCAAGCACGAGCTGCCGAATTACGGCGTATTCGACGAAAAGCGCGTGTTCGACGCGGGACCGCCGGCGGGTCCCGTCGCCTTTCGCGGCTTCCGGCTCGGCCTGATGGTCTGCGAGGACTGGTGGTTCCCGACCGTCGCCGAGACGCTGAGCGAAAGCGGGGCGGAGCTGCTGCTGTCGATCAACGGCTCGCCCTACGAGACCGGCAAGCAGCCGCAACGCATCAGCCTCGCCGTCGCGCGTGTCGTCGAGAGCGGGCTGCCGTTCGTCTTCCTCGGTCAGGTCTGCGGCCAGGACGAGCTGGTGTTCGAGGGCGCGTCCTTCGTCCTGAACGCCGACCGGACGCTCGCGGTGCAGATGCCCTATTTCGCCGAATCGGTGACGCTGACGGAGTGGACGCGCACCGAGGCTGGCCTCGTCTGTACGCCCCAGACGCTGCCGCCGGAGCCCGACCGGCTGTCGTTGCTCTATCGCAGCCTCGTGCTCGGGCTCACCGACTACGTGAACAAGAACGGATTTCCCGGCGTCATCCTTGGCCTGTCGGGCGGCATCGACAGCGCGCTGTCGGCGGCGGTCGCGGTCGATGCGCTCGGGCCCGACCGCGTCCGCGCCTTCATGCTGCCCAGCCGCTATACGAGCGCCCACAGCCTGGAGGATGCGGCCGCCTGTGCCGGGATGCTCGGCATCGCCTGCGATACCGTGCCGATCGGCGCGGCGACGGAGGCGTTCGAGCAGTCGCTGGCCCCGGTCTTCGCCGGCCGGCCGCCCGACATCACGGAAGAGAACATCCAGTCGCGCGCCCGCGGCCTGATCCTGATGGCGATCAGCAACAAGCTCGGCCACATGCTGCTCACCACCGGCAACAAAAGCGAGATGTCGGTCGGCTATGCCACGCTGTACGGCGACATGTGCGGCGGGTATTCCGTGCTCAAGGACGTCTACAAGACGACCGTGTTCGAGCTCTGCCGCTGGCGGAACGCCTACCAGCCGGAGGGCGGGCTCGGGCCCGCCGGTCCGGTCATGCCGGAGCGGGTGATCACCAAGCCGCCATCGGCCGAGCTGAAGGACAACCAGACCGATCAGGACACGCTGCCGCCCTATGACGTGCTCGACGCCATCCTGGAGGGACTGATCGAGGGCGAGGCCGCCGTCGATGACCTGGTGGCGGCGGGCTACGACCGCGCGACGGTGCTGCGCGTCTGGCGGATGCTGGACCGCGCCGAATACAAGCGCCGGCAGGCGCCGCCGGGGGTGAAGATCACCCGCCGCGCCTTCGGCCGCGACCGTCGCTATCCGATCACCAACGGCTACACGCGCATCGTGTCATGAGCGACCTGTTTGCCCCCGAGGGCGGGTGGCGGGTGCGGCTGCTGGACCTGTCGGGCGCGAGCGACGATCACGTCGTGGAGGAAATCGGCGGGTTCCCCACCCTCATGCACGCCAACGCCTTCGCCCGCGCCTATGTCCGCGACAGCATCGAGCGCTGCCGCGTCGCGGGCATGACGCCGAAGGACGTGCTCGACGCATGGTTCGCCTATGGCGAGGACGCCGAGGTGGTCGACGCGGGCGAGGCCGGCTGGCGCAGCGCCAACGAGCTGGGTGATTTCGCCGCCACCCCCGCAGGCACGGAGGAGCGGGACTGGCGCGCGATCGATCCGCGCCGCGTCGGCGACGACGACGACGAGGACGCATGAGCCCGCCCGCCGTGACGGTCCGCTTCGCGCCCAGCCCGACGGGCTGGCTGCATGTTGGCAACGCCCGCATCGCCCTCGCCAACTGGCTGTTCGCGCGCCACCACGGCGGCGCGTTCCTGCTGCGCCTCGACGACACCGATCCGGTGCGCAGCCGGCCGGAATATGCCGCGGCGATCGAGCAGGATCTGCGCTGGCTGGGCCTCGACTGGGCATCGCTGTCGCGCCAGTCCGACCGGCTGGACCGCTACGCCGCGGCGGCCGAGCGGCTGAAGGCGGCGGGGCGGCTCTATCCGTGCTTCGAAAGCGAGGAGGAGCTGCGCGCCAAGCGCGAGGCGCGGCTCAAGCGCGGCAAGCCGCCCGTCTATGACCGCGCCATGCTGTCGCTCACGCAGGAGCAGCGCGCGGCGGCCGAGGCGGGGGGCAAGCGTCCGTACTGGCGCTTTCGCCTGGATGACACCACGGTGCGGTGGGAGGACGGCGTCCTCGGCCGGCGGGAGGTGAAGCTCCAGGCCGTCTCCGATCCGGTCGTCATCCGCGCCGACGGGCTGCCGCTTTATACCTTCACCTCGGTCGTCGACGATATCGACGCCGCGGTGACCGACGTCATCCGCGGCGAGGATCACGTCACTAATACCGGGGTGCAGATCGACATCTTCCGCGCCCTCGGCGCCGCGCCGCCGCGCTTCGCGCATCTGCCGCTGCTGACCGACAGCGATGGCGGCAAGCTGTCGAAGCGCCTCGACGGCCTCAGCCTGCGCAGCCTGCGCGCCGACGGCATGGAGCCCACGGCGATCGCGGCCTATCTCGCGCGCCTCGGCACCGCCGACGATCCGCTGCTGGCCGACCTGCCGACGCTGGCGTCGGGCTTCGATCTCGGCCGCGTCTCGCGCTCGGCCGCGCGGTTCGACATGCGGCAGCTGCTGGCGCTCAACCGGCGGGCGCTGCACGGGCTCGACTATGCCGCGGTCGCCGGGCGGTTGCCGGCCGGCGCGACGGAGGCGTTCTGGCTTGCCGTGCGCGGCAATCTCGACCTGCTCGACGAGGCGCGGCACTGGTGGGACGTGGTCGCCGGCGACATCGACGTACCGGTCATGACGGACGAGGCCGCATTTCTCCGCGACGCCGCCGACCGGCTGCCGCCGGAGCCGTGGGGCGAGGCGACGTGGGCCGCCTGGATCGCGGCACTGAAGGCGGCGACCGGCCGCACCGGCAAGCGCCTGTTCGGGCCGCTCCGCCTCGCGCTTACCGGCGAGGCGGAGGGGC
>NZ_BANB01000677.1 GCF_000964365.1 Acidisphaera rubrifaciens HS-AP3
GTGCCGCCGCCCGCCGCACCTTCCACGGCCTGCATCCGCGCGCCCCGCCGCCGCCCGGCCGCCGCTACTTGAACAGCGCGCCGAGTTGCTGGCGCGTCAGTTCGGTGGACAGGATCGCATCCGGCGGCAGATGCCGGTCGTAATGCGGCGCGAGCTTCGGATCGCTCGACGTGCTGTCCTCGAACAGCGGCAGGTCGATGATGCTCGGCTCGGGGTCATTCAGCCCCTCGACCGCCGCCACCGCCTTGCGCAGCGCGAGCCGCACCAGCCACGTGCGCCCCGACACCGTCGCGAGCTTGAATCCCGGATTGGCCGCCTTGTGATCCTCCCAGAAGCAGCCGAGTTCGTTCGCGTCCTCGGACGCCCAGAGCGGAATCTGCCGCCCCGCCGCGACATAGGCGCGCAGCGCGCCCATCGCGCCGAGGCCGTAATCGCTGTACACCGCGTCGATCTTCGGATACTTAGCGAGCAGGCTCGACATCACCCGTTGCGCCTCGGCCGGGTCCCAGTTGGTATCGACCGGACCTTCCAGCACCTTGATGCCGGGATAGCGGGCATAGACCTTCTTCCAGCCCACTTCCTCGCCGATGCTCGTCGGGTTGCCCGGCGTGCCGCCCAGCACGATGACGTTGCCGTGGCCATTCAGGTTGCGGGCGATCCACTCCGCCTCGGTCGCCGCCTTGGCCTCCAGGCTTTCGGTGGTGACCAGCAGATAATCACGCCCCCGCTTGCCGGGGAACGCCACGCCCACGTCGTACGGCACCACCGCGACGCCCGCTTTCGTCGCGTCGCGCATCGCCTTGAGGATCGCCTCGCCGCCGTCGGGATAGACGAGGATGACGTCGAAATGCTGCGCGACCAGGCCGCCGATGTCGGAAATCTGCTTCTGCGTGCTGCCCTGACCGTCGGTGTAGCGCGTCTCGACGATGGTCTTGCACTTTGCCGCCTCGTCCTCGAACTCGCGGCGCACGATGCGGCGCCAGGAGTTGCTGCCGAAACCGTCGGAAAGGGCCACCCGTATGGGCTTCTTGCCGCACAGCGCCGTGATGTCGGCCTGCTGCGTCGGCGGCCCTTCCTTGGTCGGCGCGAGATCGAGACCGGCGAAACGGCCGCTGTCGGCATGCGCCGCGGGCACGCCCAGCAGGGTCACGGCCGCCGCCGCGAGGGCCGCCGCGAACAAACGCAGTCCTGGCATCGATCCTCCCCTTACGTCTGGTCCAGCCGCGCTCCGGCACGATGGTGCCGGGCGCTTTTGCGCTGCTTTCTGCTGTCACGCATCACTAGTTAGCGATCGATAACCAAGCTAGCCGCGCGATCCCCGCCGGTCCAGACGAAAAATCGCCGCGTATGCCGTCAGGGCTCGCCGAGGCCGGCGCGCCGCTCCACGTCCACGACGGCGGCGAAGAAGTCGCGCGCGGCGAGCCCCGCGTCGGCCTGTGCGGCGAACAGCCGCGCGACCTCGCCGGCCAGCGGGGCGTCGATGCCCGCCGCCGCCATCGCCTCGGCGACGAGGCGCATGTCCTTCTGCATCTGCGCGACGGTGAAGGCGGGGCTGAAATCGCGGGCGCGCAGCGGTGCCAGCTTGTAGCCGATCAGCGGCGAGGCGACGACGCTGCGCCCCAGCACGTCGAGCAGCACGTCCCACGCGATGCCGCCCTTGCGCCCGAGCGTCAGCGCCTCCGCCACCACCTGCGCCGTGCTGCCGACCAGATGGTTGACCGCGAGCTTCATGTAGCGCGCCTGCGCCCCGTCGCCGACATGCATGACGGTCTGCCCCATGGCACCGAGGATCGGCGCCACGCGCGCATACGCCGCCGCCGGGCCGGAGACCATGATCGTCAGCGCGCCCGCCCGCGCCGTCTGCGTGCTGCCGGACACGGGGGCGGCGAGATAGGCAACCCCCGCCGCCTCGGCCGCCGCGCGCACCGCCGCACAGGCCTCGGGCGAGACGGTGCTCATGTCGACATAGACGCCGCCCGGCGCGAGATGCGCGAGCACGCCCGCCTCGCCCAGCGCCACGCCGCGCAGCGCCGCGTCGTC
>NZ_BANB01000676.1 GCF_000964365.1 Acidisphaera rubrifaciens HS-AP3
GGACGGGCCGATGGCGCTGCTGCTGCGCCGCGCGGCGCCCGATCCGGCCGACTGCGCGGCGGCGTCCGTCATGATCTCATCGGAGCCGGCGCGCGGGCGGTGCGATCCGCTGCGCCCGCGGCTGATCGACCGCTTCACCGTCTGGCGCCGCGGTGCCTATGCGGTCTGGCTGCGCCCGGGCGGGTTCGTCCTGCTGTCGGACCGCGACGTGCGCGGCGACCGGCCGTGGATACCGCCGCTGCCGCGCCATCGCGCGCCATAGGGGAAGCCGGAGGGGTTGGCGCCCGGCCGCCCGTCCCGCACGATTGTCCGGCAGGGGCAAAGAGGAGCGGGGATGCGGACGGAGCATGCGGCGCGCGAGGCGATCTGCCGGCTCGGGCAGAGCCTGTTCCGGCGCGGCCTGACTTACGGCAGTTCCGGCAACATCAGCGTCCGGCTGGATGACGGCTGGCTGATGACGCCGACCAACGTCTCGCTCGACGAGCTCGATCCCGCGCGGCTGTCGCGGCTCGATGCCGACGGACAGCTGGTCTCGGGCGACCCGCCCACCAAGGAGAGCTTCCTGCACCGCGCCATGTACGGCGAGCGGCCGGGCGACGGCGCCGTGGTGCACCTGCATTCGACCCATGCCGTCGCCGTGTCGGTGCTGGAGGGCGTGGACCCGGCGGACGTGCTGCCGCCGATCACCGCCTATTACGTGATGCGGGTCGGGCGTCTGCCGCTGGTGCCGTACTACCCGCCGGGCGACCGCACGCTCGCCGACGCCGTCGCCGCGCTGGCGGGCCGGCATCACGCCGTGCTGCTCGCCAATCACGGGCCGGTGGTGTCCGGCACCTCGCTGTCCGCCGCCGCGGCGGCGATCGAGGAGCTGGAGGAGACGGCACGGCTGCATCTTCTTCTGCGTGGCGAACGGGTGCGGCTGCTGACGGGCGCGCAGGTCGCGGCGCTGCGCCCGCCCGCGGGGTGACGCCGCGGCGCCCGGCCTTGCCTGACCGGCTTCTCTCCGGCGGGCGTGGCATGTAGGCTGCAAGCCGTGGCCCGACGAAAGGGGCATCCCGTCGCAACGAGGCGTGGGATGTCCGGACGCGCATCCGCACCGCGCGTCTGATGCCTGTGCCGCCGCGATCCCTATGCAACATCTGGGAGACAGACCATGCCGCTTGGTACGCTGAAGCTGCCCACGATCGACACGCTGCGCGAAGTCGCCGCCGAGCTCGGCATGACGCTGAGCGACGACGAGCTGGCGCAGCAGCGCGAATGCCTGGTGGGCGGCATCGCCGCCTATAACATCGTCGACCAGATGCCCGACGAGCTGCCCGCCGTGAAATACCCGCGTGCGCCGGGCTATCGCCCGACCGGCGAGGAAAACAAGTACAACGCCTGGTACTACAAGACCAACATCGAGGGCGCGCCGTCCGGCAAGCTCAAGGGAAAGAAGATCGCGATCAAGGACAACACCTGCGTCGCGGGTGTGCCCATGATGAACGGTGCCTCGACGCTCGAAGGCTACATGCCGGAGGTCGACGCGACCGTCGTCACCCGCATGCTCGACGCGGGCGCCACCATCGCCGGCAAGGCGGTGTGCGAGTATTTCTGCTTCTCCGGCGGCAGCCACACCAGCAGCACCGGCCCCGTGCACAACCCGCACCGCATGGGCTACTCGGCCGGTGGCTCGTCGTCGGGCAGCGCCGCGCTGGTGGCGGCGGGCGAGGTGCCGATGGCGCTCGGTGGCGATCAGGGCGGATCGATCCGCATGCCCGCCTCGTACTGCGGCATCTACGGCATGAAGCCGACGCACGGCCTCGTGCCCTACACCGGCATCATGCCGATCGAGCTGACGATCGATCACACCGGCCCGATGACCGCGACGGTCGAGGACAACGCGCTGCTGCTGGAAGTGCTGGCCGGCCCCGACGGGCTCGACCCGCGCCAGTATCATGCCGGGCCGCCGGTGGCCTATCGCGACGGCCTGAACGCCGGCGTCAAGGGCATGCGCATCGCCGTCGTCAAGGAAGGCTTCGGCCTGCCGCAGTCGATGGAGGCGAGCGATTCCGTGGTCAAGGCGGCGGCCGAGCGGTTCCGCGGCCTCGGCGCCACGGTCGAGGAGGTGTCGATCCCGATGCACCTTCTTGGCGGCGCGATCTGGCTGCCGATCGCGGCCGAGGGTGCGACCGTGCAGATGATGCAGGGCAACGGGTACGGCTTCAACTGGCAGGGCCTGTACCTGACCTCGCTGATGGGCGCGCATAGCGGCTGGCGCGACCGTGCCGACGAGCTGTCCGACACGCTGAAGAACACGATGCTGCTCGGTCACTACATGGTCACGCGCCATCGGGGCCATTACTACGCCAAGGCGCAGAACCTCGTGCGCCGTCTGCGCGCCGCCTATGACTCGGTGCTCGCGCAGTACGACCTGCTGCTGATGCCGACGCTGCCGATGACCGCGACCAAGCTGCCGGCGGCCGACGCGCCGACGACGGAGATCATCCAGCGCGCCTTCGAGATGCTGCCGAATACCTCGCCGACCGACTGCACGCATCACCCGGCGATGAGCATCCCGTGCGGCATGGTGGACGGACTGCCGGTGGGCATGATGCTGATCGGCAAGTTCTACGACGAGAAGACGATCTATTCCGCCGCCGCCGCCTTCGAAAAGGGCGTGGACTGGAAGTCGATCACCGCCTGATCTGACGTGACGGCCGGGCGGCCCTGCGCGGGGCCGCCCTCGTCTCCCGCGCCGTGCCGTGCCAGGGTCGCGCGGCACGGTCAGGGAGCACGGACGAACATGCTGGTTGTCGAGCGCGCGGCGGATCTCGCGGATTATGTCGGCAAGTCGGTCGGCGTGAGCGACTGGATCACCGTCGATCAGAAGATGATCGACACCTTCGCCGAGGCGACCGGCGATCATCAGTGGATACATGTCGACGTGGAGCGCGCGAAGCGCGAGATGCCGGGCGGGCGGACGATCGCGCACGGCTATCTGACGCTGTCGCTGCTGCCGCGTCTGGCCGCCGGGCTCTGGAACGTCCGGCAGCGCTCGCGCGGGCTGAACTACGGGTCGAACAAGATCCGCTTCACCGCGCCGGTGCCCGCCGGGTCGCGCATCCGCCTGCAGCAGACCCTGGTCTCGCTGGAGCCGGTCGAGGGCAACGGCCATCGCCTGACCATGGCGAGCACGGTCGAGATCGAGGGCGGCACGCGCCCCGCCCTCGTCGCCGAGGTGCTGACGGTCATCTACGACTGACCCGCGGACGGGCGCGTGGCTGACGCGCGCCGGTCTTTAGCCGCCGGTTAAGCACCGCCATCCCATCCTGCCGCCGGCGGGAGTGGTCCCGCGCGACGGAACCGGGGGCGATGGCGAAGTCCGACAGGCGGGGCGGCAACGGTCCCACCATCATCATCCGCAAGGAGGAGGTGGTCGAGGGCGGCCACCACGGCGGCGCTTGGAAAGTCGCCTACGCCGACTTCGTCACCGCCATGATGGCGTTCTTCCTGCTGATGTGGCTGCTCAACGCCACGACGGAGGCGCAGCGGAAGGGGCTCGCCGACTATTTCAGCCCCACCGCCGTGCTCGGGCGCACCACCTCCGGCAGCGGCCAGCCCTTCGGCGGCCACACGGCCTTCGACGAGGGCGCCATGGTGTCCGATCGCGGGGCCGTGCAGATCATGAACGGTCGCGTGCCGGTGCCGGTCGACCCGGATGAGGACGAGACGGCGGACACGCCGGCGCAGCAGCGTACCTATCAGGACACGCCCCCCGATCCGACCCGGCCGGCGGCCGGTGGCGGCGCGCAGACCGCGCAGGGGACGGGCGGGAGCGATGCCGGGCCGAACGCGCCCGAGCGCCAGGGATCTGGGCGCGGAACTCGGGGCTG
>NZ_BANB01000675.1 GCF_000964365.1 Acidisphaera rubrifaciens HS-AP3
GGACGCGCCGCGCATCCTGGACGCGAGCACGGCGCACCGGGTCGCGCCGGGCTGGACCTATGGCTTCGCCGAACTGGCGCCCGGGCAGGCGGCGCGCATCGCCGGGGCGGCGCGGGTCGCCAATCCCGGCTGCTACCCAACCGGGGCGGTGGCGCTCTTGCGCCCGCTGGTCGATGCGGGGCTGCTGGCGCCGGATCACCCGGTCACGATCAATGCCGTCAGCGGCTATTCCGGCGGCGGGCGGGCGATGATCGAGGCGCATGCGCGCGACGGCGGGCCGGCATTCGAGCTGTACGCGCTCGGGCTGGAGCACAAGCACGTGGCGGAGATCGAACGCTATGGCGGGCTGACGCGCCGGCCGCTCTTCGTGCCTTCGGTCGGGCATTTTGCGCAGGGGATGGTGGTATCGATCCCGCTGCATCTGGACACGCTGCCGGGCCGGCCGACGGGCGCCGACCTGCACGCGGCGCTGGCCGCGCGATATGAGGGGGCGGCGCTGATCGGGGTCGCGGCGGGGGCGCCGGCGGCGCTGGATGCGGCCACGCTTGCCGGCAGCGACCGGATGGAGCTGTTCGTCGCGGCCAACGAGGCGCGGCGGCAGGCGGTGCTGATTGCGCGGCTGGACAATCTGGGAAAGGGTGCGTCTGGGGCTGCGGTGCAGAACCTCGCGCTCATGCTCGGCGACGCCGCCGGGACGGCGTCCACGCACGCGGAGGCGGCCGATGTCCACTGAGCCCTTCACCATCAGCGGCATGCGCCGGCCCGAGGCGCTCGGCGGGCCGCTGTATGCGCTGGACGGCGTGGCGCCGCGCATCGCGCCCGACGCGTTCATCGCCCCCACCGCCGCGGTGATCGGGGACGTGGAGATCGGCGCGCAATCGGGCGTGTGGTTTCAGTGCGTGATCCGCGGCGACACCAACCTGATCCGCATCGGCGCGCGGACCAACGTGCAGGACGGCACGATCATCCACGTCAACCCGGGCGACGAGCGGACGGTGATCGGCGACGACGTGACGATCGGGCACGCGGCGATCATCCATGCCTGCACGCTGCATGACCGCGCGTTCGTCGGCATGGGCGCGACGGTGCTGGACGGAGCGGTGATCGAGAGCGGCGGCGTGCTCGGTGCGGGCGGGCTGCTCAGTCCGGGCAAGGTGATCGGGCGCAACGAGCTGTGGGTGGGGGCGCCGGCGCGGCTGAAGCGGGTGCTGACGGACGCAGAGCGGGCCGGGTTCGACCTGAATGCCCGGGCCTATGTCCACAACGCCGCGCGGTTCCGGGCGGGGCTGCGGCCGGTCGGCGGCTGAGCCCGCCGGGCGCGGAGTTTCGCGGCAGCCTGCGTCAAGCAGTGCAGCCAATCGGCCGCTGCCGCGTTAGGGACCCGGGACAATCACGTCCGGGAAAGGGCCCGAGGATGAGAACACGCATTAGCTTCGCCTTGGCGGTGCTGGCGCTGCTGGCGGCCGTGCCGGTGCTGAGCGCCTGTCACACGGTGCAGGGCGCCGGCCAGGACATCTCCGACACCGGCCAGGCGATCGACAACACGGCCAAGAAGGCGACGCCGTAGCGTCGGCGCCTGCGCAGGCGGGCGGCCGCGGGCCGCCCGCCGGGCGATTGCCGCCGCGTCAGATCGGCTTGCCCTCGCTGCGCGACCAACCTGGCATCATGGCGTTGCTGGGCAGCGTGCGGTCGAGCACCTTGTGCGCCGTCGCCGCGCCCGCGACGGGCAGGCCCTTGGGATCGAGCAGGCCGACCTGCACCAGGACGGAGGCCTGATCCCAGTAGATGTGCTCGTGGACGAGCTTGTCGCCGTCGAACTGCACGATGGCGACGAGGGGGATTTCCACGCGCCGTCCGGTGGGGGCGACGCCCGGGAGCATCCACTCGACTTCCGTCGTGTGGGTGAAGCGGATGATCATCTCGTCGACGACGCTGCTCGCGCCGACCGTGCGGCTGACCGGCTCGAGCGTCATGTCGGGCGGGTTGTTAGCGATGAAATGATATTTGTAGAACCGCTTCAGCTCGTCATGACCGACGCCGCCGGTCATGGTCGGGATGTGGTTGACATAGGGCTGCGCGACCATGGTCGCCATGGTGGCGTCGACGTCGCGGGTTTCGAACTCGTAGCGGCAGTGCGCTTCCCACAACGCCACCAGATTCAGGTCGGCCATTCTCGCGGTCCCCCTCAGTCGGTCGATTTGACGCGGACATAGCTGCCGGGCGCGTCCTCGATCACCGGCAGCGGGCCGGCGGCGGGGTCGCGGGCGGGCACCTCGTCCTTGTTGAAGCCGGTCACCCAGCGGTGCCAGTCCGGCCACCACGAGCCGGACATCTCGGTGGCGCCGGCGAGCCATTCGTCGGCGCTGCTCGGCAGGTCGGTGTTGATCCAGTGGCTGTATTTGCCGCCCGGCGGATTGACGACGCCCGCGATGTGGCCGGAGGCGGCGAGCACGAAGCGCTTCGGCCCGCCGAGGAGCTGCGTGCCGCGATAGGTCGAGCGCCAGGGCGCGATGTGATCCTCGCGCGTCGACAGGAAATAGGCGGGGGTGCGGACGCGGCCGAGGTCGATCGGCACGTCCGACAGGGTGATGCCGCCCTGCTCGCGCAGCCGGTTCTGCTGGTACATCTGGCGCAGGTAGAAGCTGTGCATGCGCGCCGGCATGCGCGTGGAATCGGCGTTCCAATAGAGCAGGTCGAAGGGGAACGGCTCGTTGCCCATCAGGTAGTTGTTGACGACGAAGGACCAGATCAGGTCGTTGGCGCGCAGCATGTTGAAGGTGGTCGCCATCTCCGCGCCTTCGAGATAGCCGCGCCGCTGCATCTTCTCCTCGAGCGCGGTGAGCTGTTCCTCGTCGATGAAGACCGCGAGTTCGCCCGCCTGTTCGAAGTCCATCATGGTGACGAAGAACGTCGCCGCCTTGATGCGGTCGTCGCCTTTCGCGGCCATGTAGGCGAGGGTGCAGGCGAGCAGCGTGCCGCCGAGGCAGTAGCCGATGGCGTTGACCTCGCGCTCGCCGGTGATGCGTTCGATCGCATCGAGGGCGGCGAGGTAGCCCTGGTGCATGTAGTCGTCGAAGCCCTTTTCCGCGAGCCGCTCGTCGGGATTGACCCACGAGATCACGAACACGGTGTGGCCCTGCGACACCGCCCAGCGGACGAAGCTGTTCTTCGGCCGCAGGTCGAGGATGTAGAACTTGTTGATCCAGGGCGGCCCGATCAGCAGCGGGCGGCGCAGTACCTTGGCCGTGGTGGGCGTGTACTGGATGAGCTGCATCAGCTCGTTCTGATAGACGACCTTGCCCGGCGTCACGGCGATGTTCTCGCCGAAGCGGAACGCCTCCATGTCGGTCATCTTGATCGACAGCTTGCCGCGCCCGCGCTCCAGGTCGCCGAGCATGTTGTTCAGCCCCTTGAGCAGGTTCTCCCCGCCCGTCTCGGCGGTGCGGCGCAGCACCTCGGGGTTGGTGAGGAGGAAGTTGCTCGGGCTCATCGCGTCCACGAACTGGCGCGAGTAGAAATCGACCTTCTGCGCGGTGCGCTGATCAAGCCCGTCCACCTGCCGCACCACGTCCTGCACGAAGCGGGCGGACAGGAGGTAAGACTGCTTGATGAAGTCGAACACCTCGTTGTCGTGCCAGGCCTCGTCCTTGAAGCGGCGGTCGCCGGCGGCGTCGATGACGGGCTCGCTCTCCATGCCCATCATGCGCCGGGCGGTGTTCTGCCAGAGCGTCATGTAGTCCTGCCAGAAGCCGATCTGCGCCTGCATCAGCGCCGCCGGGTTGGCCATCAGCCGCGCCGTCATCTCGAGGAAGGCGCCGCCGATGTTCAGCGGGTCGAGCTCGACCCGGCCGTCCTGTCCCGCCCCGGCGCCGCCCTCGGCGCGGGTGGCGGCCTGGCGGCGCAGCCAGTCGCTGACGATGCGTTGCGATCGTTCGGCGATGGTTGCCATGGACCGGCCGATCATGGCCGGATCCGGCATTTTCATGGCCGGCGGCTCCGCCGGTCCGACAGGATCAGCTCCCTGCGTGTCAGCCATGGACGTGTCCTTCCGTTGGGCCACGCCTGCGGCTACACACGGGCGCCGGGCGGCAGGCGGCGCGATCGCCGCATGCGGGACGTTTCAGGCGAGGCCGGAGTCGGACGTATGACACAGATCGGCTGGCTGCAAGACAGGCTGCACGCCGGGCGCGAGGAAGCCGCGGCCCGTCCGCGTCCGGCGCGGGCGCGTCTCGCAGGTGCGGCATGGCGGGGCGCGGCGTCGCGCGGCGCGCCGGCCGTCCTGCTAGCGGTCGCGTGCGGGCTCGCGGGCTGCTCGTCGGTCCCGGAATCGATCAACCCCGTAAGCTGGTGGCACGACATGCAGGGCGGCGCGATCGCGCAGGACCGGCCGCCGCCGCCGGGTGCCACCGATCCGTATCCCAACCTCGCCTCGGTGCCGAACAAGCCGGTGGCGACCACGGCACAGGCGCGGGCGGCGGTGGCCGACGCGCTGGTCGCCGACCGCTCCAACGCGCAATACGCGGCGAGCCAGGCCCCGATCGCCGATCCGTCCTCGCCCGCCGCGTCGCCGCAGCTGT
>NZ_BANB01000674.1 GCF_000964365.1 Acidisphaera rubrifaciens HS-AP3
GCGGGCGAGCGCCGCCGCCACGCCGGGACAGCGCTCGTACAGCCGCCGCACCTCGGGCTTGGCGAAACCGAGGCCGATCGCCGTCTCGACCGCGCCGTGTACCGGCTGCGCCGATCCGTCGACGTCCACCAGAAGGATCGGCTTGTCGTGCAGCCGCAGTTGCCGCCAGGTGATGATCTCGAATGTCTCGTCGAACGTGCCGAGCCCGCCCGGCATCGACAGGAAGGCGTGCGACAGGTCGAACATCCGCCGTTTGCGGGTGTGCATGCTGTCGGTGATGATCATCTCCGTCGCCCCGGCATGGGCGACTTCCCACTGCGTCAGGAACTCCGGGATCACGCCGATCACGGTGCCGCCGGCGGCGAGGGCGGCGTCCGCCACCGCGCCCATCAGCCCGATCCGGCCGCCGCCGAACACGATGCGCATGCCGCGGCGGGCGAGACCGGTGCCGAGCGCCTCGGCGGCGGCGCGATAGGCCGGCCCGACGCCGGACTGGGCGCCGCAGAAAACGGCGACGGTATAGGGGGCAGCTGGATCGTCGGCGGGGGGCACAGGCCCGGTGGGAAGGAGCATATCGGTCATGCGCCGGTTGTCCCGCGCTTTGCCGTGCAATGCAAAAGGCTTTTCCGCGTCGCGGCACGGCCGTGCCGCTGCTGCTTGACAGGGCGCGCGCCGGCCTGCGACCCGGCCCCGCATGCATGGGATACAGACGTCGGCCGAGCATTGGTGGCACGCGGGAGAGAGACATGCTGGACAGCACTTCGGGCG
>NZ_BANB01000673.1 GCF_000964365.1 Acidisphaera rubrifaciens HS-AP3
GCGCGCGCCGCATCGCCCACGCGCCTAGCCCCCCGCCAGGATGCGGCCGAGGAAGCCGCGCAGCCGGTCGGTGCGCGGCGCGTCGAAGACGGCGGCGGGCGGGCCTTCCTCGACGATCTCGCCCGCGTCCATGAACACCACGCGATCGGCGAAGCGGCGCGCGAATCCCATCTCGTGCGTGACGCACAGCATCGTCATCCCCTCCTGCGCGAGCCCCTCCATCACCTCCAGCACCTCCTGTATCATTTCGGGATCGAGGGCCGAGGTCGGCTCGTCGAACAGCATGATGCGCGGGCGCATGCACAGCGCCCGCGCGATCGCCGCGC
>NZ_BANB01000672.1 GCF_000964365.1 Acidisphaera rubrifaciens HS-AP3
GCGGCGGCCAACCCGCCGTCGGGGGTCAATCCGCCGCCGCAGCCGCGCGGCCCGGTCTCGCGCCCGGCGACCCCGCCATCCGACATCGCCGCCGCGCACACGCCGATGCCGGCGGCGGCCAAGATCATGGCCGATCACGCCGTCGACCCGTCCATCGTCCCAGGCACCGGCCGGGACGGCCGCATCACCAAGGGCGACGTGCTGGCCTTCCTCGACCGTCCGGCCCCGGCGGCGCCGGCCCCGGCGGCGCGTGCGCCGCGCGAGGCCGATCCGCGTGAGGAACGGGTGCGCATGACGCGCCTGCGCCGCACCATCGCCCAGCGCCTGAAGCAGGCGCAGAACGAGGCGGCGATGCTCACCACCTTCAACGAGGTGGACATGACCGCGGTCATGGAGCTGCGCGCCGCGTACAAGGACGCCTTCGAGAAGAAGCACAAGGGCGTGCGCCTCGGCTTCATGTCGTTCTTCGTCCGCGCCTGCGTCGCCGCGCTGCAGGAGTTTCCGGCCGTCAACGCCGAGATCGACGGCGACGAGATCGTCTACAAGCACTTCGTCCACATGGGCATCGCCGTCGGCGGCGCGAACGGGCTTGTTGTGCCGGTCGTCCGCGACGCCGACCGCATGAGCTTCGCGCAGATCGAGGCGGCGGTGACCGATTTCGGCCGCCGCGCCCGCGACGGCGCCCTGAAGCTCGAGGAACTGACCGGCGGGACGTTCAGCATCACCAACGGCGGCGTCTATGGCAGCCTGATGTCGACACCGATCCTGAACCACCCGCAATCCGCGATCCTGGGCATGCACAAGATCCAGGAACGTCCGATGGCGATCGGCGGCAAGGTCGAGATCCGGCCGATGATGTATCTCGCGCTCAGCTATGATCACCGCATCGTCGACGGGCGCGAGGCGGTGAGCTTCCTCGTGCGCGTCAAGGAAGGCATCGAGGATCCGCGCCGCCTGCTGCTCGAGGTCTGACGGGCCGGCAGGCGCGCCGCGCCCGGCCAACTCAAACGGGGCTGACGACATGGCCGACACCTACGACGTCATCGTGATCGGGGCAGGCCCCGGCGGCTATGTCTGCGCCATCCGCGCGGCGCAGCTCGGCATGAAGGTCGCGTGCGTCGAAAAGCGCGCGACGCTCGGCGGCACCTGCCTCAACATCGGCTGCATCCCGTCCAAGGCGATGCTGCAGTCGAGCGAGGATTTCACCGCCGCCGCCCACCGGTTCGCCGACCACGGCATCCTCATCGACGGCATCAAGCTCGATCTGGCGCGCATGCAGGCCCGCAAGGGCGAGGTCGTGGCCGCCAACGTCAAGGGCGTGGAGTTCCTGTTCCGCAAGCACAAGATCGACTGGCTGCGCGGCGAGGGACGGATCACCGGGCCGGGCACCGTGGAGGTGGACGGCACCGCCTATGCCACGCGCCACATCGTCGTCGCCACCGGCAGCGAAAGCGTGCCGCTGCCGGGCGTCGAGGTGGACGAGAAGCGCATCGTCACCTCCACCGGCGGTCTCGAACTGGACCGGGTGCCGGAGCATCTGGTGGTGATCGGCGGCGGCTATATCGGGCTTGAGCTGGGCAGCGTCTGGCTGCGCCTCGGCGCGAAGGTGACGGTGGTCGAGTTCCTCGACCGGCTGGTGCCAACGATGGACGGCGAGGTCGCCAAGACCTTCGCGCGCATACTCGGCAAGCAGGGGATGACGTTCCGCCTCGGCACCAAGGTGACGGGCGCGCGCACCGGCAACGACGGCGTGACGCTGACCGTGGAGCCCGCGGCGGGCGGGACCGCGGAGGAGCTGCGCGCCGACGTGGTGCTGGTCGCGATCGGCCGGCGCGCCTACACGGAAAATCTCGGCCTCGATGCCGTGGGCGTGGCGACGGATGCGCGCGGCCGCGTACGGACGGACGGGCATTACGCCACCAATGTTCCCGGCATCTGGGCCATCGGCGACGTGATCGACGGCCCGATGCTGGCGCACAAGGCGGAGGAAGAAGGGATCGCCGTCGCCGAGCGCATCGCCGGGCAGGCCGGTCACGTCAACTACGGCGTCATTCCCGGCGTCGTCTACACGTGGCCCGAGGTCGCCTCCATCGGCCGCACCGAGGAGGAGCTGAAGGCGGCGGGCGTGGCGTACAAGGCGGGCCGCTTCCCCTTCACCGCCAACGGGCGCGCGCGCGCAATGGGCGACACCGACGGGTTCGTGAAAATCCTGGCCGATGCGACCACCGACGAGATCCTCGGCGCGCATATCATCGGCCCCGACGCCGGCACCCTGATCGCGGAGATCGCGACGGCGATGGAGTTCCGCGCCTCGTCCGAGGACGTGGCCCGCACCTGCCACGCGCATCCGAGCCTGAACGAGGCGGTCAAGGAAGCGGCGCTCGCCGTCGAGGACCGCGCGATTCACATCTGATGGGCGCGCCTCCGATCGGCCCCGGCCGGTGACCCCGCTCGCGCTCACCATGGGCGATCCCGCCGGCATCGGCGGCGAGATCACGCTCAAGGCCTGGCGGGCGCTGCGCCACAGCGGGCCGGCCTTCGTCGCCATCGACGACCAGGCGCGCCTGCGCGCGATTGATGCCACCGTGCCGCTCCGCCCCGTCGCGTCGGCGGCCGAGGCGTCGGCTGTCTTTGCCGAGGCGTTGCCGGTGCTTGCCGAGACGGGCGGCGCCGTCGCGTCGATCGAGCGTGCGGCGGCGCTCGCGCTGGCCGGCGAGGTGGGCGGCGTCGTGACCAGTCCGATCAACAAATCGGTGCTGTATGCCGCCGGCTTCGCCTATCCCGGCCATACCGAGTTCCTGGCCGCGCTGACCGGCGGCGCCATGCCGGTGATGATGCTGGCCTGCCCCGCGTTGCGCGTGGTGCCGGTGACCATCCATCTCTCGCTGCGCGATGCCCTCGCGGCGCTGACCACCGGGCTGATCGTCGACACCGCGCGGATCACCCACGCCGCGCTGCGGCGCGATTTCGGCATCGCCGCACCGCGTCTGGCGCTGGCCGGCGTCAACCCGCATGCCGGGGAGGGCGGCGCGCTGGGCGCCGAGGATGAAGCGATCGTCGCTCCGGCCGTCGCCGCGCTGCGGGCCGAGGGGATCGACGCGACCGGGCCATGGCCGCCCGACACCATGTTCACCGCGGACGCCCGCGCCCGCTACGACGTGGCGCTCGGCATGTATCACGATCAGGTGCTGATCCCGCTCAAGACGCTGGACATGCACAACGGCGTCAACGTGACGCTCGGGCTGCCGATCGTGCGCACCTCGCCCGATCACGGCACGGCCTATGACATCGCCGGCCGCGGCATCGCCGATCCGTCGAGCCTGATCGCGGCGATCCGCATGGCCGCGACGCTTGCCGCCGCGCGGGCGCGGGGGCAGCATCCCGCGCCATGAACCCGGTCCGTCTCGGCGTCAACATCGACCACGTCGCCACCGTCCGCAACGCGCGCGGCGGCGCGCATCCCGATCCGCTGCACGCGGCGCGCATCGCGATCGCCGCCGGGGCGGACGGCATCACCATGCATCTGCGCGAGGACCGGCGGCATATCCGCGACGACGACCTTGCCCGCGCGATGGCGACGCTGACCGCGCCGATCAACCTGGAGATGGCGGCGACGGCGGAGATGGTGCGCATCGCCTGCGCCGCCCGGCCGCATGCCTGCTGTCTCGTGCCGGAGCGGCGCGAGGAGGTCACGACGGAGGGCGGCCTCGACGTGGCCGGGCAGATGGACGCGCTGCGCCCCGCCGTGGCGGCCCTGTCGGCTGCCGGCATCCGCGTGTCGCTGTTCATCGATCCCGACCCCGCGCAGCTGCGCGCGGCGGCGGCGATCGGCGCGCCGGTCGTGGAGCTGCATACCGGCGCCTATGCGGACGGCCGGCCGGGCGAGCTGGACCGCCTCCGCGCGGCGGCGGCGCTGACCGCCGAGCTTGGTCTGGAATGCCATGCGGGGCACGGGCTGACCTATGACAATGTCGGCCCCGTCGCGGCCTTTCCGGAGGTGCGCGAGCTCAACATCGGGCATTTCCTGATCGGTCAGGCGATCACGGACGGGCTGGCCGCCGTGGTTGCCCATATGCGCGTCCTGATCGCGGCGGCGCGCCGCTGAGGCTTTACCGCTCGGTTTGGGCGACTATAACGTGGCCGGGTAACCGAACGGATGGTGGCCGTGCGCCGACTGGTCCTGGCTGTGATCGCCCTCCTCGTCGCGGGCAGGGTCGCCGGCGCGGCGGAGATCACCGATGCCACCGGGCGCACGGTGCAGGTCCCGGACCATCCCGCGCGTGTGCTTCCCGCCGGGTATCCCGCATCGGTGCTGCTGGCGGCGCTGGCGCCGGACCTGATGATCGGCTGGACCCATCCGCCCTCGGCCGCCGCCGCCGCCTTCCTGCCGCCCGCCCTCGCCAAGCTGCCCTCGGTCGCGCGCGTGACGTTCGAAGGGGCGGGTGCTGCGGTGAAGACCTATCATCCCGATCTCGTGCTCGATTACGGCGACGCGACCCCGCGCTATGCCCGCGCCGCGGCCGACATCCAGCGCCAGACCGGCATCCCGACCATCCTGCTCGACGGGCATCTGACAGCGGCGCCGGCGGCGCTGCGTCTGGCCGGGCAGGCGGTCGGGCGGCCGGCACGCGGCGAGATGCTGGCGCGGCTGGCCGAGGATCTCCTGGCGGCGGTGCCGAAGCCCGCACGGGCGATGCGTGTCGCGATCCTGCGCGGCGGTGACCCGCCGGCGGTCGCGCAGCCGGGGTCGCTGGCGACCGAGGTGGTGACGCTGCTCGGCTGGACGCCGGTCGCGCCGCCATCGGCGAAGGGTGGCATGTTCCGCCCCGCCAGCATCGCCGACATCGCGGCGCTGAACCCCGACCTCATCCTCATCCACGGCATGGATGCCCGCGCCGCCATGGCGAAATCGGCCGCGTGGCAGGCGGTGCCGGCGGTCAGGGACGGGCACGTGTTGGTGGAGCCTGAGGTTCCCTTCGGCTGGATCGAGGAACCGCCGTCGATCAACCGCCTGCTCGGCCTCGCCTGGCTGTCGGGGCGGAGCGGGGCCGATGGCGGGGCCGGGGCTGCGACCGGCACCGCCCTGTCCGCGCTGCTGTTCGACCACCTGCCGCCGCCGCAATCCGTGACCGATCTGCGGACCTTTCTCGAGGAGCGCGGCCGTTGATCGGCCGTCGCGTAGCCCTCGGCGGGCTCGCAGCCGTCGCCCTGGCGCCCGGCGCGCGGGTCCGCGCGGCGGAGACGCCGCTGACCGTCTTTGCCGCGGCGAGCCTGACGGATGCGATGAAGGACGTCTCGGCCGCCTGGGCGAAGCTGGGGCATCCGGAGCTGCGGCTTTCGTTCGGGTCCAGCTCCACCCTCGCGCGGCAGATCGAACAGGGCGCGCCGGCGAACCTGTTCGGCTCGGCCGATCTCAGATGGATGGACTACCTGGACAAGCGCGGGCTGGTGGTCGCCGGCACGCGGCGCGATCTCCTGTCGAACGATCTGGTGCTCGTCGTGCCCGCCGCCGCGCCGCGGCACGTCGATATCCGGCCCGGCTTCGACCTCGCGGCCCTGCTGGGCGCCGACGGCAGGCTGGCGGTGGGCGATCCCGCGCACGTGCCCGCCGGGATCTACGCGGCCGAGGCGCTGCGCAAGCTCGGCATCTGGGACAGCGTGAAGGGGCGTCTCGCGCCGGCCGACAACGTGCGCAGCGCGCTGCTGCTGGTCGAGCGGGGCGAGGCGCCGGCCGGCATCTGCTACGGCACCGACGCGGCGGTCAGCCGGCAGGTGATGGTGGCGGGCGTGTTCCCCGCCGCGAGTCACGCGCCGATCGTCTATCCCTTCGCCCTCATGCGGGGCGGCGACACGCCGCAGGCGCGGGCGCTGCTGGACTTTCTGGCCGGGGACACGGCGCGCGGCATCTTCGCGGCGCGCGGCTTCAAGACGGAATAGCGCCCTGCTGTCGGCCGATGAATGGACCGCGGTCCGGCTGACGCTCGACATCGCGGCCCGCAGCGTCGCCTTCGGCCTGCCGCTTGCGGTGCTGGCGGCATTCCTGCTCGTTCGGGGGCGCTTCCCCGGCCGGGCGTTGCTCGACGCGCTGGCGCACCTGCCGCTGGTGCTGCCCCCGGTCGTCGTCGGCTGGCTGCTGTTGCTGATCTTCGGGCGAAACGGCGCGGTCGGCGCGTGGCTCGACGCCTGGTTCGGCATCCGGCTGGTATTCACCCGCGCGGGAGCGGTGCTGGCCTGCGCGGTGATGGTCTTTCCGCTGATGCTGCGCGCCGTGCGTCTGTCGCTGGAGGGGATCGATCCCGGCCTTGAACAGGCGGCGCGCACGCTCGGCGCCGGCTGGCTCGACCGTTTCGTGACGATCGTGCTGCCGCTGGCGGCGCCGGGCATCCTGGTCGCGGCGGTCGTGGGGTTCGCGGCCTCGCTCGGCGAGTTCGGCGCGGTGATCACCTTCGCGGCCAACATTCCGGGGCAGACGCAGACGCTGCCGCTGGCGATCTACACCGCGTTGCAGTCGCCGGGCGGCGAGGCGACGGCGGCGCGGCTGTCCGTCGTCGCCGTGGTGCTCGCGCTGGCCGGATTGCTGCTCGCGGAGGCGCTGGGCCGCCGGCTGCGCGTCCGCCTGGGCCGCTGAGGGGCTGGCATGACCGCGTCGCTGGAGGTGGCTTTCCGCCACCGGCTGGGGGGCACGGCGTTCGACATCGCCTTCAGCGCCCCGGCGGACGGCACGGTGGCGCTGTTCGGCGCCTCGGGCAGCGGGAAATCCACGGTCGTCAACGTCGTGGCCGGGCTGCTTCGCCCCGCCAGCGCGCGCGTCGCGGTCGGCGGCGCCGTGCTGGCCGATACCGGCGCCGGGACCTGGATCGCGCCCGAGCGGCGGCGGATCGGGCTGGTGTTCCAGGACGCGCGCCTGTTCCCGCACCTGTCGGTCCGCGGCAACCTGCGCTACGGCGCCCGGCGGGCGCCCGCCGGGCCGATCAGCTTCACCGAGGTCGTGGATCTGCTGGGCATCGGCGCCCTGCTGGACCGGCGGCCGCACACCTTGTCGGGCGGGGAACGCCAGCGCGTGGCGATCGGCCGCGCACTCCTGGCACAGCCGCGGCTGCTGGCGATGGACGAGCCGCTCGCCAGTCTCGACGCCGCACGCAAGGCGGAGGTGTTGCCCTACCTCGCCCGCATCCGCGGCGAGATGCGGCTGCCGATCCTCTATGTCTCGCACGACCTCGCCGAGGTCGGGCGGCTTGCCGACACCGTGGTGCTGATCGAGTCCGGCCGGGTCGCGGCGTGCGGCCCGCTCGGCGACGTGACGGCGCGGGGCGACCTGCCGATCGCGGCGCGTGACGACGCGGGGGCGGTTCTGGCCGGCATCGTCACGGCGCATGACGCGGCGCGGCAGCTGACCCGGGTGCGGGCGGCG
>NZ_BANB01000671.1 GCF_000964365.1 Acidisphaera rubrifaciens HS-AP3
TGTAGCTGCCGTGCATCCCCTGCCCCTGTTGCAGCATCAGGTCCGCCACCTCCACCGTGCAGTGCGTCGGCCGGGGGCAGCCGAGGGAGAAGCTGCGGAAATTGACCACCAGCGACGGGCGCGGCGTCAGCGCGTCGCCCGCGAGGCCGATCGCCGTGAACGGCAGCGCGCCGGGGATCGGGCCGAGCCGGTCGGTATCGGCGAACACACCGCTCGTATAGTCCTGGTCGAGCAGGACGGCGGTGACGCGGGCCGCGAGCGCGTGGTCGTTGCCCGGCAGGTAGATCAGGTCTGACCCGCCATTGGCCGCGACGATCACCCGCGCGTCCGTCCGCCCGTCCGCCGCCACGTGGCCGGTGCCGCCGATCAGCCCGTTGCCCCAGGCGGCATGCTGCCCCGCGGTCGGGTCGAGCCGGGCATAGGCGACGCCGCCATCGGGCGCGCGCGTCGGGTGGTTGGGGTCGAAAAGCGGCAGGTCGAGGGCGTGGGCGAGGTCGATCGCGACGAAGCCGGGCGGCAGGAAGCCGGGATTGACGTCCGGATAGGTCTGCGTCGCCGCGTAGTCGTGCACGGCGGCGCGGCCGTCCGCGTCGAGGTCGTGGCGGCTGATGGTGCTGAAGCCGTGATCGGAGGTGATCAGGATGTCGGTGCGGTCGAGCAGCCCCTGCGCCTGCAGCCAGTCGTGGACGCGGCGGAAATCGGCGTCCGCGTCGGCGACGGCGGCGCGCGAGGTCGGGCCGTTGATGCCGGGCGACAGCGTGTTGAGGCTGTCGCCCTGGTTATGCTGCGTCCCGTCCGGGTCGCGCGACCAGAACACCAGCGCGAAGGGGTGACCGTCGTCGTGGAAGGCGGGCAGCACGGCGCGGGTCAGCGCCGCGGTGAACCAGTCCTGCTGCACCGTGTTGGCGACCAGCGTGCCGGGGCGCGTGTTGGTGCCGTAATCCCCGTTCAGCCCGCGCCCCGGCGCCGTGGCTGGCAGGCCGGCGGCGCGCAGACGGTCGAGGATCGCGGGCGGCAGTGGAACGCCGCCGGGATGGCCG
Organism: Acidisphaera rubrifaciens HS-AP3; assembly: GCF_000964365.1. Classification (GTDB taxonomy): domain Bacteria; phylum Pseudomonadota; class Alphaproteobacteria; order Acetobacterales; family Acetobacteraceae; genus Acidisphaera; species Acidisphaera rubrifaciens. The sequence continues at coordinate 1,041 of NZ_BANB01000671.1, forward strand.
GTGCGGTCGTCGATGATCACCGTGTCCGGCCGCGCCGCCGTCGCCTCGCCCACGTCCTGGATCAGCACCGGGCCGAGCTTGCCCACGGCGGCGGTGTGCCAGCCGGCGGCGCGCGCGGCGGCGAGCAGGGTCGTCTCGCCGAGGAAATTGCCGCCGAAGCGATCGTCCATGTCGGCGATCACCCGGTCGTTTTCCAGGAACGGCGTGACCGATCCGGTCGTCGCGTCCGGCGCGCCGACATAGAGCACGTTGCTGAAATCGCCGGTGTCGCCGAGCAGGTGGCCGGTCGCGATGGCCGAGGCGTTGGCCGTGGTGAAGGTGGGGAACAGCGCGTGGCTGTCGGCGAAATCGACGCCACGCGCGCGCAGCCCGGCCATAAACGGCGCGTCCGCCTCGTTCACCGAGGTATGGCGCAGCCCGTCGGCGACGAAGATGACGATGTTGCGCGGCGGCGGGGCCGCCCCCGCCGTGGCGGCGGTCGCGAGCAGCAGGGCGGCGGCGATCGCGGGCAGACGGCGGCGGCGATGCATGCGCCCTCCCTACCCTTCGTCGCCGCCATCGTCCACCGCCGGCGCGTGCGCGCGCGGCCGCCCCTCGGCGCGGGCGAGCAGATCCTCCAGCCGGTCCGCCTCCTCCGCCGGCTTGTCGGGGCGCATGCGCAGGATGCGCGGAAAACGCAGGGCGACGCCGGATTTATGGCGGTTCGAGAGTTGCGCGGCGTCGAAGGCGATTTCCAGCACGAAGGTCTTGTCCACCTCGCGCACCGGGCCGAAGCGGGCGGTGGTGTGGTTGCGTATCCAGCGGTCGAGCCAGCCGATCTCGGCATCCGTCAGGCCGAAATACGCCTTGCCCACCGGCAGCAGCGCGCCGTCCGCGCGCCACAGGCCGAAGGTGTAGTCGGTATAGAAGCTGCTGCGCCGCCCGTGGCCGCGCTGCGCGTACATCAGCACCGCGTCGATGGTCAGCGGCGCGCGTTTCCATTTCCACCACAGGCCGCGCGGCCGGCCGGGCACATAGGGGCTGTCGGCGCGCTTGAGCATCAGCCCCTCGATCGCCGCAGCCCGCGCGCCGTCGCGCAGCGCCGCCAGCGCGTCGATCGTGTCGAAGGCGATCATCTCCGACAGATCCATGCGCGCCGGGCGCACGCGGGCATGCCACGCCTCCAGCCGCGCGCGCCGCGCATCGAACGGCAGCGGGCGCAGATCCTCCGCGCCGTCGAACAGCAGGTCGTAGAGGCGCACGATCACCGGGAAGTCGCGCATCATGCGCGGCGTCACGCTGCGGCGGTTGAGCCGCTGCTGCAGATCGGCGAAGGGGGCGACGATGCCGTCGCGCGCGACCAGCAGCTCGCCGTCGAGCACGGCCTCGGCCTCCAGCGCCTCCACGATCTCGGGGAAGGCGGCGGAGATGTCGTCGGCGCCGCGCGAATAGAGGCGCCGTCCGCCGGGTGTGGCCACGAGCTGGACGCGGATGCCGTCCCATTTCCATTCCGCGCGGAACCGCGCCGCGTCGAGCGCGGCGAGATCGGGCGGCTCCAGCGGGTGGGCGAGCATGGGCGGGCGGAACACCGGCGCGGCTTGTGGGTCGGGGCGCGGGCCGTGCCCCTCGATCCAGGCAAACAGCGCGCGGTAGGGGGGCGACAGGCCGTGCCAAACCTCCTCGATCGCGTCGGCGTCGATCGCGCCGCCCGCGAGATCGGCGAGCGCGAGCTTGGCGAGGCGGGCGGAGGCGCCGACGCGCAGCGCGCCGGTGATGAGCTTGAGCAGCGCGAGCCGCACCCCCGGCGCGGAGGCGTCGAGCCAGCCGGCGACGAGGGCCGGCAGCTCGGCTTTCGGCGTCGTCTCCAGCGCATGCGCGACCTCGGCGATCGACGGCGGGGCCGCGTTGGTCGGCCGCGCCGGCCAGATCAGCGCCACCGTCTCCGCCAGGTCGCCGACATAGTCATAGGACCAGGCGAACAGCACCGGATCGACGCGCTCCATCGCCAGTTGCCGGATCAGCCCGGGCTTAGCCGCGGCGAAGGTGAGTTCGCCGGTGACGGCGGCCAGGCCGATGCCGCGATCGGGGTCCGGCGTGGTCGCGAAATAGCGGCGCAGCAGCGCGATCTTGGCATTACGGCCGGGGGTGAACACCAGCCGTTCCAGCAGGTCGGCGAAGGCGATCATGCGGCCGCGCCGGTCCCCGGTTCGGTCTCTGGCTCCCCCTTTGGCCCATCATCGGGACCGTCGCCGCCCTCGTCCTCGTCGCCGTAGCCGATCAGGCGCAGCGCGCGACCGACCCGGCCGCCCTGTTCGATGGCGTGGATCAGCGCCTCCTCCCGCCCATGCGTGACCCAGACCTCCGGCGCCTCGACCGCCGCGACGGTCGCCAGCAATTCGTCCCAGTCCGCATGGTCGGAGATCACCAGCGGCAGCTCGACGCCGCGCGACTTCGCCCGCTGGCGCACGCGCATCCAGCCCGACGCGAGGCCCACGACCGGATCATTGAGGCGCCGCGCCCAGCGGTCCTGGATCGCGCCGGGCGGGGCGAGCACGATCGCGCCGCGCAGCGCCTCGCGCGCGGCGACCGTCGCCGGGCGCAAATCGCCGAGCGGCACGCCGAGCGCCTCATACGCGCCGCAGACCGCGGCGAGCGCGCCATGCAGCCAGATCGGCGCGTCCCAGCCGGCGGCGCGCAGCAGCGCGATCAGCCGCTGGCACTTGCCGAGCGCGTAGCAGCCGACGACATGCGTGCGGTCGGGGAACAGCGCCCGGCTGGCCAGCAGGCGGGCGATCTCCTCCCCGGGCGGCGGATGGCGGAAGACCGGCAGGCCGAACGTCGCCTCGGTCACGAACACGTCGCAGGGCACCGGCTCGAACCGCTCGCAGGTCGGGTCCGCCACCGTCTTGTAATCGCCGCTGACGACGGCGCGCGTGCCGCCGTACTCCATGACCACCTGCGCGCTGCCGAGGACGTGGCCCGCCGGGGCGAGCCAGACATCGACGGCACCGATGCGCAGCCGTTCGTGCCAGCCGAGCGGCTGCTGCGCGTCGCCCGCCCGCCCCGCGCCCATGCGCGTGCGCATCAGCGCGAGCGTGGCGGGGCTGGCCAGCACGGCCGCGTGGCCGGGCCGGGCATGATCCGAATGGGCGTGGGTCACGACGGCGCGTTCGACGGCGCGCAGCGGGTCGATGTAGAAACCGCCGGGCTCGCAGAACAGACCCTCCGGCCGAACCTTGAGCCACGTCTCCGGGTGCCGCATGCCCCACACATGGCATCGCCGCCCGATCAACGCCAGCCAGCGGAGCCGCGCGCGTGCGCATCCTGTATTTCGGCGTCCACGCCATGCTCGAACACGACGAGATCGGGCTGTTCGCCGCCATGGGGCACGAGGTGTTCAGCCTCGGCAGTTATTTCGGCTACACGCCCGAGACGCATCACCGCGCGCATGACGGGCGCACGCCGCTGGCATGGCGGGCGCCGGCCGACCTGATGGCGCTGTTCCACGCCAGCGGCTGCGCGCTGAGCGCGACGAGCGTGACCGAGCACGTGATCACGCCCGCCTTCGTCGATGCGTTCGACGTCGTCGTGATCGTGCACGACGCGCACTTCATCCGCCGCAACTGGGCGACCCTGTCGCGCCGCCCGGTGATCTGGCGGACGATTGGGCAGTGCATCTATGAGTTCGATCCGCTGCTGCGCCCGCTGCGCCATCAGGGGCTGCGCATCGTGCGCTACGCGCCGACCGAGCGGCGGACGCGCCACTATATCGGCGCCGACGCGGTGATCCGATTCTTCGGCGACCCGGCGCGCCACCCGCCCTGGCACGGGAGCGACCCGGTGGTGTTCGCCGCGGTCAACCGATTCGTGCAGCGATACCCGCATGAATACGAGGCATTTCGCGCATCGCTAGAGCATACGCCGTATCAACTCGCGGGCGACGGGAATGACACCTTGCCAAATGCAACCGGGTTCATCGCCGGTGCCGCGCTGCTGGACCGGCTGGCGGCGTCGCGCGCGTATTTTCACTGCTCCGGGTTGCATGTGCCCTATACACTCGGTTTCATCGAGGCATGGACTGCGGGCATCCCACTGGTCGCGTACGACGATCGGCGGATGACGGTCTATTATGGACGGGACTTCAGCGAGGCACGCGGCTTGATCCATCACGGGCGGGACGGGTTCCGCGCGGTGACGGCGGCGGCGGCGCGCGACATCTTCCGCCGCCTGCTCGCCGATCCGGCGATGGCGGCGGCGGTGGGGGCGGCGGGACGCGCCCGTGCTGCGGAGATTTTCTCCCGCGCGCGGGCCGAGGCGCAGTGGGGCGCGATGCTGGACCGGGCGGTTGCCGAATACGGGCGGCCGCGCGGGCTGCGCGGGGCCCTGCGGCGCGTGTTCCGGAGACGATGAAGCGACGACAAGAAACGGCGGGCGGGAGCGGCCAGATATGACAATCAACAACTATTCGACGATCTATGCCTTCGGCGACAGCCTGTCGGACGCGGGCGACGTGTATCTGCTGACGTCGAGTCCGCTTGCGTCGCCGCTCGGCCTGTCGCCGGAGCCCGTCAGCCCGCCGTACTATCAGGAAACGTACGGGACGGTGAAGGCCGACATCTTCAGCAACGGCCCGAACTGGGTGCAGAACCTTTCGACCGATCTCGGCTTCGGCGTGCTGGCGCCGGGCACGGTCGGCGGGACGGTGTCGCAGCTGACCACCATCGCGATCGCCGGGCTGGAGGCGCAGGGCTATCCGCCGGCAACCGCGACGCTCGTCGCCACCGCCGCCATCGACAGCCTTGCCAAGCAGCAGGGCGTGTCCGGCCCGAACGGCTATCTCACGCTCGCCTCCGGCGCGACGGGAGGGACCGATTTCGCCATCGGCGGCGCGGTGACCGGCGTCACCAACGAGAACAGCAGCTTCGCCGTGCCGCTGACCGATCTCAGCGCGCAGTTGACGAACTTCAAGAATGCGGTGCCGACGCCGGCCGCGAACGCGCTCTCCACCGTCTGGATCGGTTCCAACGACATCCTCGACCTGCTGGAAGACCCCAATTTCGGGACGTATTTCCCGAACGGCACGACGCTCGGCACGGTCGGTTCGACGAAAGCGGGCATCGACATGCAGCAGTCGGTCGCCAACGAGATCGGCTTCATCGGCAGCTTGGTCGCCGACGGCGTGACCAACCTGCTTGTCCTCGACGTGCCCGACCTCAGCCAGGTGCCGGCGATCACCAAGGGCTATCCGAGCGAGACGGGTGCCGCGCTAGTGTTGTCGGAATACTACAACCAGCTGCTCAACACCGACCTGGGAACCGTCACCGGTGCCAAGATCACGATCGAAAACACCTTCAGCCTGATCGACAACGCCATCGCCAATCCCGGCTCGTACGGGCTGAAGAACGTCACGGATTCGGTCTATACCGGCAGCCTGACCAACTTCACTCCGTCCGACCTCGTCAGCAGCGATCCGACGGTGCAGAACACCTATCTGTTCTTCGACAAGCAGCACCCGACGGAGACGGGGCAGACGGCGGTCGCCAACCAGGCGCTCGCCGACCTCACCTGCTTCGTCACCGGCACGCGGATCGCAACCGCGCGCGGGGCGGTCGCGGTGGAGGCGTTGCGGGCGGGGGACATGATCGTGCTGGCCGATGGCGGGACCCTGCCGGTGCGCTGGGTCGGGCGGCGGCAGCTCGCGTGCGCGTCGCATCCCGATCCGCACTCGGTCTGGCCGGTGCGCATCGCCGCCGGCGCATTCGGCGCGGCGGGGCCGGCGCATGATCTGTATCTCTCGCCCGACCACGCGGTCTTCATCGACGGCGCGCTGATCCCGGCCAAGCATCTGGTCGACGGCGACGCGGTCGCCCGGGTCGCGTGCGACACCGTGACGTACTGGCATGTCGAGCTGCCGCGCCACGCGGTGCTGCTGGCCGAGGGGCTGGCGTGCGAAAGCTTCCTCGATACGCGGCAGCGGCGCGGCGATTACGTGACCCGCGTGTGGGAAGCCGAGGGCTGTGCCGAATTGGTCGTCACCGGCCCGCGCCTTGCCGCGGCACGGGCGCGCCTGTCGGGCGCCCGCGCCGCTTGAGGCGTCAGGCGGTGTGGTGGACCTCCTGCAGGCCGTAGACCGGCGTCGGGATACCCTCCATGCGCGCCTTGAGCTGGAGCGCGAGATAGGTCGAGTAGTGGCGTGACTGGTGCAGGTTGCCGCCGTGGAACCACAGCGCCGGCACCTGCGTCGGCTTCCACATGTTGCGCAACTCGCCCTCCCACGGGCCGGGGTCCTTGCTCGTGTCGGAACCGAGGCCCCAGCACTTGCCGACGCGGTCCGCGACCTCCTGGCTGATCAGCTTCGCCGCCCAGCCGTTCATCGAGCCGTAGCCGGTCGCGTACACGATCAGGTCCGCCGGCAGCTCGCTGCCGTCGCTCAGACGTACGCCGGTCGGCGTGATCTCCTCCACCGAAGCGCCGCTGCGCAGCTTCACCCGCCCGTCGGCGATCAGCTCCGACGCGCCGACATCGATGTAGTAGCCCGACCCGCGGCGCAGGTATTTCATGAACAGGCCGGAGCCGTCGTCGCCGAAATCGAGCATGAAGCCCGCCCGTTCCAGCCGGTCGTAGAAATCGGCATCGCGCCGTCGCATCTCCTCGTACACGGGGATCTGCATCTCGTGCATGATGCGGAACGGGATGGAGGCGAAGATCAGGTCCGCCTTTTCGGTCGTGACACCCGCCGCGACCGCCTGTTCCGAATACAGGCCGCCGAGGGCCAGTTCCATCAGCGTGTCGGACCGCGCGATATGCGTGGACGAACGCTGCACCATCGTCACGTCCGCGCCGTGCTCCCAAAGGTCGGCGCAGATGTCGTGCGCGGAGTTGTTCGAGCCGATGACGACGCAGCGTTTGCCGGCATAGGCCTCGCCGCCGGGATGCTGGCTGGAATGGTGCTGCGTGCCGCGAAACGTCTCCATGCCCTTGTAGTTCGGGATGTTCGGCACGCCGGACATGCCGGTCGCGAGCACGAGCTGTTTCGGACGCAGCGTGTGCGGCTTGCCGTCGCGCACCACGTCCACGATCCACTCGCCCGCCGCCTCGTCATAGCGCGCGTGTTCGCAGGTGGTGCTGTTCCAGCAATCCAGCTCCATCACGCGGGCGTACATTTCCAGCCAGTCGCCGATCTTGTCCTTGGGCGCGAAGACCGGCCAGTGATCGGGGAACGGCAGATACGGCATGTGGTCGTACCAGACCGGGTCATGCAGGCACAGCGACTTGTAGCGGCTGCGCCACTGGTCGCCGGGGCGGGGATGGCGGTCGATGATGAGCGTCGGCACGCCGAGCCGCTTCAGCCGCGCGCCGAGGCCGAGCCCGCCCTGCCCGCCGCCGACGATTAGCACATAGGGCTGCTCCGTCACGCCGAGGGTGGCCGCCGCCTCGCGCCTGCGTTCGAGCCAGGATTTGCGGTCGCGGAAGGCACCGTGCTCCACGCCGCGCTCGCGCGTCGCGCCGCGCCGTTCCTCGTGGCCCTTGAGTTCGGTCATCGCGGTCAGCATGGTCCAGCACAGCCCGCCGCGCAGGCGCATCAGGCCGCGCCCGCGCGCCACCGCCGTCTCGAAGCGTATCCAGGCGGTGATGACCCCGCCCTCCTCCGTCGCCGGTTCCTCCAGCCGCCAGGCGGAGGGCCGCACGCGGGCGAGCGTCTCGCGCAGCATCGCCTCGATGCCGCCGCGCCCCTCCATCGTGCGGATGTTCCAGGTGAAGGCGATCAGGTCGCGCCAGAACCCGTCGGGCTCGAACAGCGCCGCCGCCCCGGCGGCATCGCCGGCCGACAGCGCGGCCCCGAAGCGGTCGAGCCACGCGGTCACGGCGTCGCTCGCGGGGTCGGCGGGGGATGTGGTCTCAGGACGTTCGATCGTCGCGGACATGGCGCGTCTTCTCCTCCGTCATTGCCGCTTGCCGCGGCTTGATTGCCGCACGATCGCGTGACGCCCGCGAAGAGGCAAGACGGCCGGACGGAGGAGAGAGGCGCCTAGTCGTCCGGCGGGGCGGTGGGTGCGCCGCCGTCGCCGGAGGCGCAGCAGGCGCCGCGGCCGCTCTGTTGGATCGGCGGGCACGGGACGTCGCCGTAGGAACAGAAGACGCAGCAATCGCCCGGCTTCGGCCGCAGCACCGCGCCGCAGCCGGTGCAGTCGTAGAAATACTGGCAGGCATCGGTGGGCATCGTCTCGGTCCGCGACGTGCCGCATTGCGGGCAGGTCAGCGTGGAGCGAAGGATCGGCGTGCCGTCAGGCATAGGTATACCCCGCGTAGAGAAGCCCGGCCCCGAGCAGCAGGCCGAGCAGAATGAGGAGACGCAGCGACGGCGGCGTGCAGGCGCCGTCCGGGCCGCAGGCCGCCGCCGCGCGCTGCGCCC
>NZ_BANB01000670.1 GCF_000964365.1 Acidisphaera rubrifaciens HS-AP3
CCCCCGCCTGCCGCCGGGCGCGGATGCAGACATGCTGCGCCTGCTGACGGCCGCGCCGGTGACCGGTGTCAGCGATCTCGCGCGTGCGCGCGCCGAACTGGCCCTGGCGCGCAGCGTCGCCGATGACGAGTCGGCCGCGATGAATGCGCCGCCGACGCTGCAGGCGGCCGCGACAGTATCGCCCGATACCGCAACGATTCAGGCCGTCGTGCAAAAGCGTGAGCGCCGCGCGGCGGCCTCCGAACCGGGCGGGGACGCTGCATCCGCGCCGCCGCCGCCGGCGCCGCCCTCATCCGCGCCGGCGCACTGACGCGCCTCGGCGACGGGCCTCATCGCTCGGCCGCCCGATGCTGCGGCGGCGTGCCGTCACCGGGTGGGTGGCATGCGTCGCCGCGGTCGGACGGAATTTCACTTGCATCGCACCCCCCCGTGCCTCATATCGCGCCCTCTTCTGGCCCCAGGGGTCGATCCGCGCACGCCTCAGCTTGCCTGCGCGCGGTGAAACCAACAGGCCGTCTGCTGGTAGGAGGGTATGCGGTGAACGCACTCAGCCCACTGGGGATGGTCTCGGACGTTCCGAGCAAGAACCAGTCATCGGACGCCGTTGAGGCGCAGAACAACATGCCGGCCGCCGCCGGTCAGGTCATGCCTGACCACGCCGCGACGGCTCCGGCCGCGACCGATCCGGCGCCTGCCGATCGCGCCGATGCGTGCGACGAGGTGGCGAAGGATTATTTCGTCGAGCGCGACGGCGTGCGCTTTGCCGGCACGCACCTGCTGCTCGACCTGTGGGGGGCGCGGAACCTCACCGATCCGGCACTGATCGACACCGCCCTGCGCGCGGCGGCGGAAGCGGCCGGGGCGACGATCCTGCACGGCCATTTCCACCACTTCAGCCCCAACGGCGGCGTGTCCGGCGTGCTCGTGCTGGCGGAGAGCCATATCTCCATCCACACCTGGCCGGAGCGCGACTTCGCGGCGGTCGACATCTTCATGTGCGGCGCCTGCAACCCGTACCGGTCGATCGAGACGCTGAAGGGCGCCTTTGCCCCGACTTCCATCCAGCTCTCGGAACAGCGGCGCGGCCTGATCGTCTAGGCCTATCCCGCCGCATGACTGCCCGGCATTCCCACGGGAATGCCGGGTGGCGCCGCTTGCCGATCCGCACTGTCGAATCCGCGCATTCCGCTCACGCCGTCCCGCCCACGGGAGTGACCGATGACGACCGATACATGGCTGAACGAAACGCTCTATCCTGACTGGGGCCAGCGCTTCCGCATCCGTCGCGAACTCGCGCGCGTGCAGAGCGACTTCCAGGACATCGTGATCTTCGAAAGCCACACGCATGGCCGCGTCATGACCTTGGACGGCGTCGTGCAGATCACCGAGGCGGATGAGTTCGTCTATCAGGAGATGCTGGCCCACGTGCCGCTGCTGGCGCATGGCGACGCGCGGCGCGTCCTGATCATCGGCGCGGGGGACGGCGGCGTGCTGCGCCGGGTGCTGCAGCACCGCAACGTCGAGCGGGCGGTGATGGTGGAAATCGACGGCGAGGTGATCCGCCTGTCGAAGGAGCATCTGCCGCAGATCGGCGGCACGGCATGGAGCGATCCGCGTGCCGAGGTGATCGTGGGTGACGGCATCGACTACGTCCGCCGCGCCGCCGACGAATCGTTCGACGCGATCATCGTCGACAGCACCGATCCGATCGGCGTGGGCGAGGTGCTGTTCACCGACGCGTTCTATCGCGACTGCGCCCGCATCCTGTCGGCGCGCGGACTGGTGGTGAACCAGTGCGGCGTGCCGTTCATGCAGGCGGACGAGCTGCGCGACACGAGCCGGCGGCGCGCGCAGTTCTTCGCGGATGTGAGCGCCTATGTCGCGGCCGTGCCGACCTATGTCGGCGGCTACATGACGCTCGGCTTCGCGGCCAAGCAGCCGGGTCTGCGCGACATCGCGCCCGACGTGCTGGCCGCGCGGGCCGAGGCGGCGGGCATC
>NZ_BANB01000669.1 GCF_000964365.1 Acidisphaera rubrifaciens HS-AP3
CAAGCTCCCACTCGGTCAGCAGCCGGTGCCGCACATAGGGCGACAGGCCCGACACCGAAGGCGGCGCGTCGGGCCCGGCATCGGTGTTGCGCCCCTCGGCATGGGCGGCGCCGAGGCGGGGGACACAGGCGGCCAGGGCGGCCAGGGCGGAATCGCGGGTGGGGCGCATGCGCGGCGGACTAGCGGATGAACGCTTCCAGCACGGCGAGGAAGCCGTTGGGATTGTCGGCATGCAGCCAGTGGCCGGCGCCCTTGAGCGTGACGAACCGCGCAGCGGGAAACAGGGCGCGGATGGCGGGCCGGTCGTCCTCGCGCACATAGTCCGATCGCGCGCCGGTCAGGAACAGGCACGGCCCCGGCCACGCGGTCCCGGTCGGGGCGGACCATCCCTCGATATCGCCGATGCCGGCGGCGATCGCGTCGAGGCCGATTCGCCATGCGGGCGCCGGTCCAAACATCAGATTTTGCAGCAAAAGCCCGCGCACGCCCGGGTCCGGCTCGGCCGCCGCGAGGGCGGCATCCGCGCCCGCGCGGGTCATCCCAGGGGTGAGGTCGAGCGCCTGCATCGCCGCGATATGGCGTCGGAAATGCGGTTGGTAGCCCCGCGGGGCGACATCGGCCACCAGAAGGCGGCGAACATCGGCGGGGTGGTCGAGCGCCAGCCGCATCGCCGTCTTGCCGCCCATCGAATGCCCGACCAGCAGACACGGCAGCGCGCCGAGCGCCGCGAGCGTCTCGTGCACGTCTTCCGCCTGTTCGGCATAGGTCATCCCCGCCGCGTGCGGGCTGTCGCCGTGATTGCGGGCGTCGAGGGCGATGACCCGCGCCCGCGGCGCGAGCGCGCGCTGGATCGTGCCGAAATTGCGCGCCTGGCCGAACAACCCGTGCAGCAGGACGACCGGCGCCGCCCCCGCTTCCCCGCCGCCGGGCGGCGCCGCCTCGCGCGCATGCAGGATCATCGCCCGCCCCGCCCCGCCCCGGCTTGCGCACGCCAGGGGAGGCAATACAGTCGGGCTATACCACCGGAGATTGCGAAATGGACGGCGCGTCCGCACACCCATGGCTGGGGGCGCCTGAGGCCGTGGGGGCTCCCGTGGGCGGGCGCAACGGGCGGCCGGTTGGTCCCACGCGGTATTGGCGCCCCCTCGCCGGCGCGGCCGCCGGGCTGCTGGTGATGGTCGAACTGACGCGGCACGCGATGTGGCGCGACGAGCTGAATGCCTGGGCCATCGCGCTCGCCAGTCCGACGCCCGCCGCGCTGTTCCGCAACCTGCATTACGACGGGCATCCCGGGCTGTGGCACCTGATGTTGTGGGTGACAAGCGCGGTGACGCGCAACCCGGCCGCGCTGCAGGTGGTGCACGGCGCGGTCGCGCTGGCGCTGATCGGCTTCATCGCATGGCGCTCGCCGCTCGGGCGGGCGGGCACGGTGCTGCTGCTCGGCAGCTATTTCGTGGTGTTCGAATATACGGTGGTCAGCCGCAACTACGGCATCGCCATGCTGCTGGCGCTGCTCTACGCGGAGCGGCGCGCGTGCCGGCCGGACGACGCCGTCGGGGCGGCGGCGCTGCTCGGCCTGCTGGCGAACACCAACGTCTTCGCCCTCATCCTCTCGGCCGGGTGCGCGCTCGAGTATCTGATCGACCGGATGCACGACGCGGGCCCGCGCTGGCGGGGCGCGGCGGCGCGGCTGGCCGGTCCGGCGGCGCTGTATGTCGCGCTGAC
>NZ_BANB01000668.1 GCF_000964365.1 Acidisphaera rubrifaciens HS-AP3
TCCCGTCGGTGGTGGAGGCGGCGCTGCTGCCGCATCTGATCGGCTGGGGCCGCACGCGCTGGCTCGTGCTGACGGGCGAGGTGATCGGGACGGAGGAAGCCGCCGCCTGGGGTCTGGTCGAGGCGGTGGCGACGGCGGAGGCGCTGCCGGGCGCACTCGACCGTCTGCTTGCCGCGCTCTGCGCGGGCGGGCCCGGCGCATTGCGGCTCCAGAAGCGGCTGGTGCGGGCGTGGGAGGATCTGCCGACCGGGCAGGCGATCGAGGCCGGGGTGGCGGCCTTCTCCGAAGCGTTCGAGGGCGCCGAGCCGGCGGCCTACATGGCGGCGTTCCAGGCGGCGCAGGCGGCGCGCAAGGCCGCGCGCGGGACGTAACCCGCCTTGGCGCGTTCCGGCCCGGGGCGTGACGCGGCGCCCGGCGCTCCCATCTTATCGGGCGTGCCCGGCGGCACCGGACGGAGAGGGAGACGGGCGATGCTTGGCAAGATCGGCGCGATGGCGTCCGCGGTGGCGCTCGGCGCCTGTTCCGTCTTCGGCATCCGCGCGGGCACGCCGCAGCCGGCCTATCGCGTGATCGCGCAGGTGGGAGACGCGGAGATACGCGCCTACGGGCCGCGCCTCGCGGCGCAGACGGAGGCCGAGGGCGACACGGACGCGGCGCGCAGCGCAGCCTTCCGGCGTCTCGCCGCCTATATCTTCGGGGCCAACCACGGCCAGTCATCGATCGCCATGACGGCGCCGGTCGCGACCTCGGCCGCGGGCGCCTCGATCGCCATGACCGCGCCGGTCGCGACGTCCGCTGCCCCCACTGGCGCCCCCTCGGGCGCCCATGGCCTGACGATGACCTTCTACATGCCGCCCGGGTTCACCGCCGCCACGCTGCCGGTGCCGAACGATCCGCGCGTGCGCATCGTCACGGTGCCGGCGCAGACCGTGGCGGTCTGGCGCTACAGCGGCTCGACCTCGGACACGCATGTGGCGGCGGCGCACGCGGCGCTGCTGTCCGCGCTGGCCGGCAGCGCGTGGCGGCCGGTCGGGGATGTCTATGACTGGTTCTACGACCCGCCCTGGACCCTGCCACCGCTTCGCCGCAACGAAGCGGTGGTCGAGGTCACGCAGGCGCCGAAGTGACGCGCCTCAGAACTGCACGATGATGTCGGAGGCGAAGGTCAGGCTGTTGCGGTCGGTGAAGTTCTCATAGGCCTTCGTGTTGACGAGGTTGTAGTCGTAGCGGACTTCCGGCCGGATCATGATGCCCGCGATCGGCGCGGGCAGGCCGGACGGCTTCCACGTCACACCAAGCGTGATTTCGCTGTAGGTGCCGGGGCCGATGCCGATCGACCCGTTCGGCAGCCCCGCGAGCGCGTTCACCGCGTCGAGGTTGCCGGGATACTCGGCGACGAAGAAGCCCTTGTCGTCGCGGAAGATTTCGGCCCGCGCGTTGAACGTCAGCGTGTCGGAGAGCGTGTAGGACGCGTACTGCGCGACGCCGCCGGCGTCGGCCCCGGTGCCGGCGATGCCATAGGCGTCATGGACCCAGTCACCTTCGGTAACGAACGTCAGCTTGTCGTTGGCCTTGTACGTCGCCACGATGTCGTTATAGTAGCGCATGTAACCGCTCGCGTTGGGCACCACGCGCGAGGAGTTCTCCGGCCCCATGTGATCGAGCACCAGCAGCGTCAGCTTGCCGTCGAGCAGGTTGTTGAGCTGGAAGCCGATGATGCCGGCCGGGGCGCCGTTGTTGTCGCCCGCATAGTTGCCGAACGTCGTCTGGTTGCCGGTATCGACGCCGAGATAGACGTCGATCGTCGGATTGGCATGCCAGACCGCGAGCGCGCCGGTGTGCAGGAACGGCAGGCCGAAATTGAAGATGTAGCTGTGCGAGTAGAACGGATTGGTCGACGGATCGATCGTCTCGTAGCCGAGCGGCGTCGGGTACTGGCCGACCTTCGCGTCGATGCCGCCGTCGGACAGCCACGGCAGATGCGCCAGGACGTCCGCTTCCAGGATGGTGAGCTGGTAGCGCTCACCGATCGTCGTATCGAGCTCGCCGAGGAAGTGGGTATAGCGCGCGTCCGACCCGTACAGGCCCTGAATGCGGAAGCCCCACTGATAGTCGGTGTTCTTGGGGTCGAGTTCGCGGTGCAGCGTCAGCAGGATCTGGTTGAGCTGGAACTGGTTGTTGTGGTCGGTGAAGAGCTGGCCGAAATTCTCGTTGCTTCCGTGCTGGCCGAGCGGATCGACCGAGATGCCGCCTTCGAACTGCGCGTTGAGGCTGATGCCGTCACCGAGCTGCAGCCCGGTCGGCGCGGCCGATGCGTCGGGCGCCGGCGCGGCGGCCGCCGCCGCC
>NZ_BANB01000667.1 GCF_000964365.1 Acidisphaera rubrifaciens HS-AP3
CTCGGCGATCTCCTGCGCCTGCCGCACGCGCGCATCCCGGGGTGCGGCGCCCGCCTCCAGCGCCGCCAGCCGCCGCTCCTGGTCGATCACCACGCCCGCCACCGCCGCGAAGCCGCCGTAGAGCCGCCCGTCCTCGCTGCTGAACCGCTTGCCCGCCTCGAAGCCGACCGCCGTGAGCACGCCGAACAGCGTCTCGCCGCCGACGACCGGCGCCGCGATCACCGCCTCCGGCCCGCCGGACAGCTTCTCCGACTGGCGTATGTCGCGATAGCGCGGCGCGCCGATCTGCACCTCCAGCGTCGCGCCCGCCAGACCCGCGATGCCCTCGCCGAGCGGCACGGGCTGGCCGATCAGCGTCTGTTCGCTGTCCTCGCTGCCGATCGTCATGGCGAACAGCAGCCGTTGCCCGGCATGGTCCATGACCAGCAGCGAGCCTTCCGGCGCGCCGGTCATCTGCAACCCGGTCCAGATCAGCAGCCGCAGCGTCGCCTCGGTCGCCGAGGTCGGCCGGATGCCGAGATGTCGTTCCAACAGCTCCGCGCTGACCGGCATGAGCGTTCCCTATGGCAGCGATTTAGGCGACGCGGCGCCCAGCACCGGGCGCGGGACCGAGCTGATGTCGAGGCCGTCAGTAGAGCCAAGCCCCTGACGCACCTGCAAGAGCCGGGCAAACAGCGACGTGCCCTGCGCCAGCAGCGCGGGCGGCCCCACGGTCGCGAACCGCCCGTCCTCCAGGCAGCACACCTCGTCGGCCATGCGGCGGACGAACTCCAGATGATGCTCGACCATGATCACCGTCATGCCCGCGCACGCCGCGCGCAGGCAGCGTTCGAGCAACTCCACCCCGATCGCGTC
>NZ_BANB01000666.1 GCF_000964365.1 Acidisphaera rubrifaciens HS-AP3
TTCCCGACCCCGGCGGCTTCGCCTATATCGGCCCGATGGCTGGAACATTACCGGAACCCTTCGCCGGCTGGTTCCGCGCCCAGGGCTGGGCGCCGCGCCCGCATCAGCTTGCCATGATCGACGCGGCCGCGCAGGGCGAAAGCGCGCTGCTGATCGCGCCGACCGGCGGCGGCAAGACGCTGGCGGGCTTCCTGCCCAGCCTGATCGACCTCGCCGCCGGGCAGGACGGCGCGGAGGCGGCGGCGCGCCTGCACACGCTCTATGTCAGCCCGCTGAAGGCGCTGGCGGTGGACGTGGCGCGCAACCTGCTGCGCCCGGCGGAGGAGATGGCGCTGCCGGTCCGCATCGAGACGCGCACCGGCGACACGCCCGCCGACCGCCGCCGCCGGCAGCGCGAGACCCCGCCCGACATCCTGCTGACGACGCCCGAGAGCCTGGCGCTGCTGATCTCGCTGCCCGACGCGCCGGCGCTGTTCGGCGGGCTGCGCGCGGTGGTGATCGACGAGGTGCACGCGCTCGCCGGCACCAAGCGGGGCGATCAGCTCGCGCTGTGCGTGGCCCGGCTGCGCGCCCTCGCCCCCGGCGTCCGGCGCATCGGCCTGTCGGCGACGGTGCCGCACCGGCAGGCGCTGATCGACTACATCGGCGCGGACCGGGTGATCGAGACGGCGGACGGCGCGCCGCCCGCGATCGGCATGCTGCTGCCGCAGGGGCGGCTGCCGTGGTCGGGGCACATGGGCCTCGACAGCGCGCCCGACATCCTCGCGCGCATACGCGACGCCGGCATGACGATCGTGTTCGTCAACACCCGCGCGCAGGCGGAGCTGATGTTCCAGGCGCTGTGGCGGATCAACACGGAGACCTTGCCGATCGCGATCCATCACGGCTCGCTGGAGGTCTCGGCGCGGCGGCGGGTGGAAGCGGCGATGGCGGCCGGCAGCCTGCGCGCCGTCGTCGCCACGTCCTCGCTCGATCTCGGCATCGACTGGGGCGGCGTCGATCAGGTGATCCAGGTCGGCGCCCCGAAGGGCGTCTCGCGCCTGTTGCAGCGGGTCGGGCGCGCCAATCACCGGATGGACCAGGCCTCGCGCGCGGTGCTGGTGCCCGCCAACCGGTTCGAGGTGCTGGAATGCGAGGCGGCGATCCTCGGCGTCGCGGCGCATGAACTCGACGGCGATCCGCCGCGGCCGGGCGGGCTCGACGTGCTGGCGCAGCATCTGCTGGGCTGCGCCTGCGCGGCCCCGTTCCATCCCGACGACATGTACGCGGAGGTCCGCGCGACCGGCCTGTATGCGTCGTTGAGCCGGCGGGATTTCGACGACGTGCTCGATTTCGTCGAGACCGGCGGCTATGCGCTGTCCGGCTATGAGCGCTGGCACAAGCTGTTCCGCGACAGCGAGGGGCGCGTGCATGTGCGAAACGCCCGCATCGCGCGGCAATGGCGGATGAACCTCGGCACCATCGTGGAGCAGCCGGTGCTCAAGCTGCGTCTGGTGGGCAGGTCGGGCCGTCCCGGTCCCTATCTGGGCGAGGTCGAGGAATACTTCGTCAGCATGCTGACGCCCGGCAACACCTTCATCTTCGCCGGCCGGCTGCTGCGCTTCATCCGCGTGCATCAGATGGTGGCCGAGGTGGCGGAGGGCGGCACCGGCGATCCGATGGTCCCCGCCTGGGCCGGCAGCCGCATGCCGCTGACGACCAATCTCGCGGACCGCGTGCGCGCCATGCTGCAGGCGCCCGAGACGTGGCACGCCTTCCCTGCCCCGGTGCAGGAATGGCTGGCGTTGCAGACCGCGCGCTCGCGCCTGCCGGGGCGGGCCGACCTGCTGGTGGAGACGTTCCCGCGCGGCGACCGCTGGTATCTCGTCGCCTACTGCTTCGAGGGGCGCAACGCGCATCAGACGCTCGGCATGCTGGTCACGCGGCGGATGGAGCGCTACGGCATGGCGCCGCTCGGCTTCGTCGCGACCGACTACGTGCTCGCGTGCTGGTCGGCGAACCAGCCGACGGACGTGGCACGGCTGTTCGAGCAGGACATGCTGGGCGACGACGTGGAGAGCTGGATGGCGGACAGCTCGATGCTGCGCCGCACCTTCCGCAATGTGGCGGTGATCGCCGGGCTGATCGAGCGCAACCATCCCGGCGCGGAGAAGTCGCGCAAGCAGGTGACGATGAACGCCGACCTGATCTACGACGTGCTGCGCCGGCATCAGCCGGACCATATCCTGCTGCGCGCGACGCGGGCCGATGCGGCGGGGGGGCTCACCGATCTCGGCCGTGTCGCCGGGATGCTGGCGCGCATCGACGGCCGCATCACCCACATGGCGCTGTCGCGCGTCTCGCCGCTCGCCGTGCCGGTGCTGCTGGAGATCGGGCGGGAGAGCGTGCGCACGACGGGCGCCGAGGAGATGCTGCTGGCCGAGGCCGAGGCGCTGGTGGCCGAGGCGACGGGCGCGGAGGGCGCGTCCCCTGCCCTCGCCGCGCCCGTGGACCTCGCCACCCCGGTCCCACCCGCGCGGGTGCACCCCGTCCACCGCGCCA
>NZ_BANB01000665.1 GCF_000964365.1 Acidisphaera rubrifaciens HS-AP3
CGGCGGCGGGCCTCGTGCTGGCGCGCGGCGGCCGATTTGCGGGGCGCGCGTCCTTCGCCGGGGCGGTCGCGGTGCCGCTGGTGCTGCCGGACGTGGTGATCGGCCTGTCGCTGCTGCTGCTGTTCGTTGCCCTCGGCGTCCGGCGCGGGGCGGGGACGATCACCCTCGCGCATGCGTCCTTCGCGCTGGCCTATGTCGCGGTGGTGGTGCAGGGGCGCCTCGCCGATCTCGGCCCGGCGACGGAGGAGGCGGCGGCCGACCTTGGCGCCCGCCCGTCCGTGGTGTTCGCGACCGTCACCCTGCCGCTGCTGGCGCCCGCGCTGCTGTCCGGCTGGTTGCTGGCCTTCACCCTGTCGCTGGATGACGTCGTGGTGGCGAGCTTCGTCTCCGGCCCCGGCGCCACGACCCTGCCGATGGTGCTGTTCAGCCAGCTCCATCTGGGCGCGACGCCCGAGGTGTTCGCGCTGGCGACCGTGGTGATGGCGGTGGTCGCCGCCTGCCTGCTGGCCGCCTGGGCCGTGCCTGCCATGTGCGGCCGGACGCGACGACCCGTTGCGGCGCGGGGGGCAGGGGCGTAGCGTCCGGCCGCTTTTTTGCAACCCCCGCAGGACGCCGCCTATGTCGCTGACCGCTGCCCGCCTGAACCGCATCAGCCCCAGCCAGACCATCGCCATCTCGACCAAGGCGCGGGCGCTGAAGGCCGAGGGGCGCGACATCATCAGCCTCTCCGCCGGGGAGCCCGATTTCGACACGCCGGCCAACGTCAAGGCCGCCGCCATCCGCGCGATCGAGGCGGGCGACACGAAATACACCGACGTCGCCGGCACGCCCGCCCTGCGCCGCGCCATCGCCGACAAGTTCCGCCGCGATTCCGGCATCGACTACAAGCCGGAGGAAATCATCGTCTCGACCGGCGGCAAGCAGGTCATCTTCAACGCCATGGTGGCGACGCTGGACGCGGGCGACGAGGTGATCATCCCCTCGCCCTGCTGGGTCAGCTATCCAGACATCGTGGTGCTCGCTGACGGCAAACCGGTGATCGTCCCCTGCGGTCAGAACAACGGCTTCAAGCTGCGCGCCGAGGATCTGGAGGCGGCGATCACGCCGCGCACCAAGTGGTTCATGCTCAACAGCCCGTGCAACCCGACCGGCGCCGCCTATTCGGCCGAGGAGCTGCGCCCGATCTGCGACGTGCTGCTGCGCCACCCGGACGTGTGGGTGTTCACCGACGATATCTACGAAAAGCTGACCTATGACGGCTTCCGCCCCGCGACGATCGTGGAGGTCGAACCGCGCCTGCGCGAGCGCACCGTGACGATGAACGGCTGCTCCAAGGCCTATGCGATGACCGGCTGGCGCATCGGCTTCGCCGGCGCGCCGGTGGCGCTGATCAAGGCGATGGACAAGCTGCAGAGCCAGAGCACGTCCAACACGTCCTCCATCAGCCAGGCCGCCGCCGTGGAGGCGCTCAACGGTCCGCAGGACACGATCGACGAGATGCGCCGCGTGTACAAGGAGCGCCGCGACCTCGTCGTCGCCATGCTCAACGAGGCGCCGGGCGTCACCTGCCACAAGCCCGAGGGCGCGTTCTACGTCTTCCCCGGCATCCATGGCTGCGTCGGCAAGACGACGCCCAAGGGTGCCAGGATCACCGACGACGAGGCGTTCGTGATGGCGCTGCTCGACGAGACGGGCGTCGCCGCCGTCCACGGCGCGGCGTTCATGTATCCCGGCCATTTCCGCATCAGTTACGCGACGGATACCGCGAGCCTGCGCGAGGCCTGCACGCGTATCCAGCGCTTCTGCGCCGCCCTCGTCTGACCATGCCGGCGCTCGCCCGGCGGCTCGACCGGGTGCCGGTCGCCGCGACCATCCAGATGACGGTGCTGGCCCGCTCGCTGCGCGCGGCGGGCCACGACGTCATCTCGCTGACGATCGGCGAGCCGGACTTCGCCTCGCCCCCGCACGCGATCGCGGCGGCACACGAGGCGGCGCTGCGGGGCGAGACGAAATACGCGCCGCATGACGGCACGCCCGCGCTCAAGGACGCGATCCGGCGCAAGTTCCTGCGCGACAACGGCCTTGATTTCGCGCCCGATCAGATCGCGGTGACCAACGGCGGCAAGCAGTCGATCTTCAACGCCTTCATGGCGACGATCGACCCGGGCGACGAGGTGCTGATCCCCGCGCCGTACTGGGGCGCCTATGCGCTGATGGCGCGCTTCGCGGGCGGCGAGGCGACATACGTCTCCTGTCCGCAGAACGCCGGCTTCAAGCTCCAGCCCGAGGCGCTCGCCGCCGCCATCACGCCGCGCACGAAATGGCTGCTGCTGAACTTCCCCAACAACCCGACCGGCGCCGCCGCGTCCGCCGACGAACTCGCCGCCATCGCCGAGGTGATGCGCCGCCATCCCGATGTCTGGATCATGTCCGATGACATGTACGAGCATCTGGTGTTCGACGGCTTCCGCTTCGCCACCATGGCGCAGGTCGCCCCGGACCTGCGCGACCGCACGCTGACGATCAACGGCGTGTCCAAGACCTATGCCATGACCGGCTGGCGCATCGGCTACGCGGGCGGGCCGGCGCCGCTGATCCGCGCGATGGTCAACGTGCAGGGACAGGCGACGTCGGGCGTGTCCATGCCCGGACAGGCCGCCGCCGCCGCCGCCCTCGACGGGCCGCAAGAGCAGGTGGCGGTGCAGCGCGAGGTGTATCGCCGCCGACGCGATCTCGTGGTGGACGGCCTCAATGCCTGTCCCGGCATCCACTGCCACCGGCCGGAGGGCGCGTTCTATGTGTTCCCGAGCGTCGCGGGCTGCCTCGGTCGCACCACCGCCGGGGGGCGGCGCATCGACACCGACGAGGATTTCGCGCTGGCGCTTCTGGAAGAGGCGCATGTCGCGACCGTCGCCGGACCGGGCTTCGGCATGAGTCCATATGTACGGATTAGTACCGCCACCGGCGACGCGCTGCTCGCCGAGGCGTGCCGGCGCATCCGCGCTTTCTGCGAAGGGCTGCGCTGAGGCGTCAGCGCAACCGTCGCGCTTTCAAGGCGTTCCGACCGGACAACAGTTGGAGGTCCGGTCATGCGTGGCGTGTTTCTCTGGTTCCTCGGGATACCGATCCCGATCATCATCCTGCTGTATCTGTTTCATGTGATCTGATACGCGGCCTGGCCGTGTCGGCGGGCGTGCAGACGCGCGTCCACAGACGCAGCCACTTCCCGCCGCCGTCGCGCCGCCAGCACGTATCATCGAGCGCGGCGGCGACGGTGGCGAGCGCCGTCCGACTCGACGCATCGAGACCGAGCATCGCGACCGCCACGTGCCCCTCGTCGCGCAGCGCGGCACGCAGGCTCGCCGGGCGCGCGTCGGCGCCGACCAGCCGCACCCG
>NZ_BANB01000664.1 GCF_000964365.1 Acidisphaera rubrifaciens HS-AP3
CCGTCCACCATTTCATCGAGAGGCTGGCCATAGGTCATGGGACGCGCAAGCTGTCAGGCCTGCGCACGTAGGTCGAGGGTGTACGGCAGTTCCAGCGCCAACGGCATGTGCGGCTCCGGCATCGGCCCGGGCGTGTGGCCGAACGGGAAGAAGCGGGCGCGGCGCCGCGCCTCCGCCTCGTTCGCGTTGACGGGGAAGCGTTCGTAGTTGCGGCCGCCGGGATGGGCGACGTGATGCGTCAGGCCGCCCAGGCTGCGGCCGGTCCAGCGGTCGTAGACGTCGAAGATGAGCGGCGTATGGACCGGCACGGTCGGGTGCAGCGACTCGGGCGGCTTCCAGGCCTTGAACCGCACGCCGGCGGCGTAGTCGCCGGCCCGCTCGGTCGGGCGCAGCGGCACCGCGACGCCGTTGCAGGCCAGCACGTAGCGGTCATCGACCCAGCCCGACACCACCGCCTCCACCCGCTCGACCGAGCTGTCGACATAGCGCACGGTGCCGCCCGCCGCCGGCTCCTCGCCCAGCGTATGCCAGGGTTCGAGCGCATGGCGGAGCGTGAGCGTCATGTCGCGCACGCCGACCTCGCCGATGCGCGGGAAGCGGAACTCCAGATGCGGCGCGAACCAGTCCGGGTCGAGCGGCGCGCCGATCTGGCTGAGTTCCTCCAGCGCGTCGCGGAGGTCCTGCTCGACGAAGCTGCGCAGCATGAACTGATCATGGATGCGGCTGCCCCACCGCACCAGCCGCCGCTCGTAGGGCGTCTGCCAGAAGGCGGCGATGGCGGCGCGCATCAGCAGCGTCTGCGCCGCCGACATGCGCGCATGCGGCGGCATCTCGAAGGCGCGGAACTCGATCAGCCCGCGACGGCCGCCGCTGCTCTCCGGCGCGTACATCTTGTCGATGCAGAACTCGGTGCGGTGCGTGTTGCCGGTCATGTCCGCGAGGATGTTGCGGAACAGCCGGTCGGTGAGCCATGGCGGCGTGGGGGCGAAGGGCGTCACGCGCCGCATCGCGATCTCCAGCTCCGCCAGCGCGTCCTGCCGCGCCTCGTCGATGCGGGGATGCTGGCTGGACGGCCCGATGAACAGGCCGCTGAACAGGTACGACAGGCTCGGATGATTGTGCCAGAAACCCAGCAGCGACTTCAGCAGGTCGGGCCGGCGCAGGAACGGGCTGTCGGCGGCGCGGGCCGCGCCCATCACGACATGGTTGCCCCCGCCGGTGCCGACATGGCGGCCGTCGAGCATGAACTTCTCGGTCGCCAGCCCGACCTGCCGCGCCTCCTCGTACAGGAACGTCGTCCGCTCCACGTGCTCGTCCCAGCTCGCGGCGGGATGGACGTTCACCTCGATCACGCCCGGATCGGGGGTGATCGAGAAGCTTTGCAGGCGCTCGTCCTCCGGCGGCCCGTAGCCCTCCAGCACCACCCGGCGCCCGGCCTCGGCGGCCGTCTGTTC
>NZ_BANB01000663.1 GCF_000964365.1 Acidisphaera rubrifaciens HS-AP3
GCCGGGCCGATCGCCGGCGGCACGGCCGGCATCGGCGGCGGCAGGTTGCTCGGCCGGACCGCGGGACCACGGCTGCGGCCGGTATGGGCCGCGCCTCCCTGCCCGCCGGGCATGAACCAGTCATCCGCGTGGCCCGACGCCGGGGCGAACGCGACGAGAAGGGCGGCGGCCACGGCCGCCGCGACAAGGCGATTGGAATGCTGCACTAGCTAGAACCTCGTGCCAAAGCCGAAGCGGATAAGCTCGGTCTGATCTTGCGGTTGCTTGATCACGAACGGCGCGACGTCGATGTTTATCAGACCGAAGGGCGTTTGCCACGACACCCCGACGCCGGCGCCCAGGCGGGGCGCGTAGTTGTAGTTGCTGGAAATCGGCGGACAGACGCTGCCGGCGTTGGTCGGGATGCCGAAATACGACAGCGGATAGCCCGACCCAGGGCATCGCCCGTTCTCGAAGTTGGCGCCCACCAGGCCGCCGACATCGACGAAAGCACGGCCGGACACGCCGAGATCGGGCGAGACCGGCAGCGGGAAATGCAGCTCCGTCGACTGGGTATAGATGAAGCGGCCGCCCAGCGCGTCGCCGGTGAACGCATCATGCGGGCCGGCGCCACCCGGCAGGAAGCCGCGCAGGTTGTCGCCGCCGAGGAAGAAGCGGTCGATGAACTGTTCGTTCTGGCCGAGGTTGAACAGCTGCCCGGCGCCGGCCGACAGCGAGATGCCCCAGTCGGAATTGCCGGTGAAGGCGTCCAGCGGGATGAACGCCTGCCCGTCAACCTTGGTGCGGATGAAGGCGCTCGATCCGCCGGCGCCCGCCGCGTCCACGCCGAGGCGCGCCAGCCAACCGGCATGCGGGTTGGTCGGGCTGTCTCGGTAGTCGACGGTGAAGGTCTGGCCGAACTGCGACAGCGTCGTCCAGTTCGCCTGCGCACGGATATAGTAGCTGGTGCCGCCGAAAAGCGCGTAATGCTCGGGCACCAGGACCGGACCGATGAAGGCGGGCCCCTGGAGATACGGATAGCCCTCATACACGTTGTAAACGTCGCGATCGACGAAGGTGTAGTTCAGCGACTGCCGGATATGCTCGTTGAAGTCATAGCCCAGGCGGAACGCAACGCCGCCGCGGCGCTCGCTGTACTGCGCGACGAAGAAGTCGTTGATGTCCACATAGAACAGGTCGACACCGGCGACGAGGTTACGGTCGAGGAAATACGGATCGGTCAGCGACAGGTCGATCGAGTTCTGATACTGCGCCAGCACGGCGTTTGCGTTCGCCTGCACGCCCGTGCCGAGGAGGTTCTTCTCCTTGATGCCCACATCCAGCAGCGCGCCCGCATCGGTCGAATAGCCGCCGCCGAGCGACAACTCACCGGTCGATTTCTCCTGGACCGCCGTGGTGATGATCGCCTTGTCGGGCGCGGAGCCGGGCGACGGCGTGACGTTGACGTTGCTGAAGTAGCCGAGGTCCTGGAGCCGCTGCCGTGTCGTCTTGGCGGTGTCGGCGCTGAAGGCGTCCCCCTCCGCAAAGGCGAATTGCCGGCGGATCACCTTGTCCTCGGTGCGGGTGTTGCCCTGGATGTCGATACGCTCGACATACACGCGCGGCCCATCGCCCACGATGAAGACGAGATCGACGATGTGCTTCGCCTTGTTGCGCGAGATGCGCGGCTTGACCTCCACGAACGGATAGCCGCGCGCCTGCACGTCGCGGGTTATGAGGTTGACGCTGCGTTCAACGGCGTCGCCGTCATACCAGTCGTCGGTCTCCAGCTGCACGTCGGGCAGGAGATCGTCGCCGTTCAGCTTATGCAGCTGCGAGTCGACGCTGACCTTGCCGACGCGGTAGCGCTCCCCTTCCGAGAGGGTAAAGGTGAGCACGAAGCTCTTGCGGTCGGGCGACAGCTCGGCCGTCGCGTTCTTCACCTCGAAATCGACATAGCCGTTCTTGAGGTAGAAGCGGCGCAGCAGCTCCTTGTCGTATTTCACGCGGTCGGGGTCGTATTCGTCGCTGCTCGACAGCAGACGGAACCATGCCTGCTGCCGGCTGGCGATGACCTCCCGCAGCCGGCTCTCGTCGAACGCCTGGTTGCCGACGAACACGATTTTGCTGGTGAGGGTGGTCTCGCCTTCGTTGATCTCGAACACCACATCCACCTCGTTGTTCGCGAGGTGGATGAGCTTCGGATCGACATGCGCGTCGTAGCGGCCCTTCTTGGCATAGAGATCGAGGATGTGCTGCCGGTCGGCCTCGGCCGCCGCGGCGGTGAAGACGCCATGCGGTCGCAGCTGCAGGTCCGCGCGCAGCTGGTCATCGGACAGCTTGTGATTGCCCTCGAAGGCGATGCGGTTGATGACCGGGTTCTCGACCACCTTCACGACCAGGGTATTGCCCTGCCGCGTCAGGCTCACGTCGGAGAACAGGCCGGTCGCATACAGCGTCTTCAGGCTGCGGTCGATACGATCGGGGTCGAACGGATCGCCCGGCTGGACGAGCATATAGGATTCGATCGTGCCCGGCTCGACACGCTGCGCGCCTTCGATGCGTATCTGCTGGATCAGGCCGCCGGCCGCCACCGCCCTGGACGCGGAACGGGTGTGCGCGGCGGATTTGGGAGCCGACCCGCTCTGGGTCGCGGGTGCCGCGGATTGGCGGTCCTGCGCCAGCACGCTCACGAAACCGCTCAGCGGCACCGCGAGCGCTGCCGCAACGAGCATCGCACGTATGACGTTCAAGAGGCCTTTTCCCCCGTTGCGACCCCGACGGCGCATCTCGTCAAGCGAGACGCGCCGCCGCGTGCCGGACCATAGCGGCGCTCACCGGGCCGCGCCAACCATGAAGGCGGGGGCCGGGCGGCGTTTGTGTGTCAGCCGATCAGGCCCGCGACCCAGCGCACGAAGCCGAGCCTTGTCAAGTCGTTCCAAGCCGAGAACAGCACGAGGCAGAGGATGACGGCGAGGCCGGCCCGGAAGCTGTATTCCTGCGCGCGCGCCGGCAGCGGCCGCCCACGGACCGCTTCCGCCAGGTAGAACACCAGGTGGCCGCCGTCGAGAATCGGGATCGGGAACAGATTGATCAGCCCGAGATTGATCGACAGTACGGCGATGAACGTCATCATGCTGGCGATGCCGAGCTGCGCCACGTGGCCCGAGAGCTGCGCGATGCGGATGACGCCCCCGAGCTGATCGGCGCTGCGCCTGCCGGTGATGATCTGCCACACGCCGGCCAGGGTCTGGCGCGTCACCTCGTAAGTCTGCCGGACCCCGTCGCCGATCGCGGCGCCCACGCCGACGCGGCGGTATTCCGGCGCGTTGGTGATGCCGATCTGCCCGATCGTCTTGCCGTCGACCGTCTTGGCCGCCGGCGTCGCCTGGAGCGTCAGTCGCGCGTCGCCGCGCTCGACCACGACCGGCAGCGTCTGGCCGGGCCGGGCCGTGACGATGGCCACGATGTCGTCGAAGCTGTGCGTGGGCTTGCCGTCGATCGACAGGATGCGGTCGCCGCTCGCGATGCCCGCGTGCGCGGCGGGGGTGTCGGGCATCACCTGCCCGACCAGCGTGGTCGGCACCGGATTGCCGATGGCAAGGGTCAGCGCGCTGAACACCACCGCCGCCAGCAGGAAATTGGCCACGGGGCCGGCCGCGACCACCACCGCCCGGCGCCAGACCGGCTTGTCGTGGAAGGTCCGTCCGGGCTGCCACGCCGCGCGCACCTCGTCCGGCACGTCGCCCGGCTGCTCCTGCCCATGCAGCTTCACGTAGCCGCCCAGCGGCAGCCAGGCGACTTTCCAGACCGTGCCGCGGCGGTCCGTCCAGGCGGCGAGCGCGCGGCCGAAGCCGATCGAGAACGCCTCCACATGCACGCCCATCCACCGCGCGGCGAGGTAGTGGCCGAGCTCGTGGATGAACACCAGCACGCCGAGCACCACGGCGAAGGCGCCGGCGGTGCGCAGGGCGTCGGGCAGGAAGGCGGGATGCAGGAGATGGAGCACGGTCAACCGTCCGGGTCAGCAGCTGTCAGGCATCAAAATCGGCCAAGCATCAAGATCGGCCAGGCAACGGGCGGCGCGGCGGATGCGTCACGCGGCGCGGGCGACCGTGGCGGCCTCGGCGCTGCGACGCGCTGCCGCGTCGAGCGCGATGACGTCCTCGATCGTCGCGACCGGCGGCGCCCCGAGCGCCTCCAGCGCGCGTTCGACCACGCGGGCGATGTCGAGGAAGCCGATCCGGCGCTGGAGGAACGCCTCCACCGCGATCTCGTTGGCGGCACTCAGGATCGTGGGGGCGCCGGCGCCCGCGCGCAAGGCATCGCGCGCCAGCCGCAGGGCCGGAAAGCGCACCGGATCGGGCTCGAAGAACTCCAGCGTCGCCCGCTGCGCGAGGTCGAGCCGCGCCGCCGGGGTGCGGATGCGCTCGGGCCAGGCGAGGGTATGGCCGATCGGGATACGCATGTCCGGCGTGCCGAGCTGCGCCAGCACCGACCCGTCGGCGTAGTAGACGAGGCCGTGGACGACCGATTGCGGATGCACCAGCACCCCGATGCGCGTCTCGTCGAGCGCGAACAGGCGCGCCGCCTCGATCAGCTCCAGCCCCTTGTTCATCATGGTGGCGCTGTCGATGGAGATCTTCGCCCCCATCGACCAGATCGGGTGTCGAAGCGCCGCCTCGGGCGTCGCGGCCGCCATGTCGTCGAGGCTCGCGGCCCGGAACGGGCCGCCCG
>NZ_BANB01000662.1 GCF_000964365.1 Acidisphaera rubrifaciens HS-AP3
GGGCCTGAATACGACCACGGCCGGGCCGACCGCGAAGGTCGGACCCGGCCGCTTGCCGGTCTCGCGCGCACCGCGCGCCCAGTTAGCGCGTCAGTCGGCGGCGAGCGCCATCGCGCGGCGGGCGATCGCCTTGCCGCAGTAATCCTCCACGGCGTCCGCCACCGCGTCGGCATGGTTGGCGAACACGTGGTCGGCGCCCGCGAAGATGCGGAAATCCACGTGGACGCCCTTTTGCGTGTTGAGCTTGTCCACCAGCTTCCGCACCGCCGGTTCCGGCACCAGCTCGTCCGAGTCGCCGTGCAGCATGAGGCCGCCGCAGGGGCAGGGCGCGAGGAAGCCGAAATCATAGTGGTTGGCCGGCGGCGCCACGCTGACCCAGCCGGAAATTTCCGGCCGGCGCATCAGAAGCTGCATGCCGATGAAGGCGCCGAAGGAGTACCCGGCGATCCACAGCCCGCCGGCATTGGGGTTGACCGCCTGCATCCAGTCGAGCGCCGCCGCCGCATCGCCGATCTCGCCGATGCCGCCGTCATAGCGACCCTGGCTGCGTCCGACGCCGCGGAAGTTGAAGCGCATGACGCTGCAGCCCAGGCGCTGGAACGCCTGGTACATCGCGTAGGTGATCCGGTTGTTCATCGTCCCGCCGTGCAGCGGGTGGGGATGCAGGATCAGGGCGACGGGCGCTCCCGTCTCTTTGGAGTGGTGGTAGCGACCCTCCAGCCGTCCATCAGGACCGGCGAACATGACTTCAGGCATGACGTTTGAAACCTGTTTCCCTTATGCCGGCGCCAGGTCGCCGGACCACTGCCCGGCGGCGCCTCTCCCCAAACCAAACTCAGCCGACCTGACCGCTGCAGTTACCCGCCGTTTCCCCCCGAAAGGCGAAAACGGCGCTCGTCGAACGCAGGGCCGGGCCACGTCCGGACCCGTTCACCGCTGCCCCCGCAAGCCGGGCACGGGTTTTATGCCCGTTCCCTCGCAGGAACGCCCGGGTCCGGTATTGTTGACCCAGGTAGTCAGAAATCCTATCTTCTCAATCTGCCGCGCCATCCGGCGAGCTTCCCCGGACTCCGCCCGCCTCGATCCGAGACGCTGGCACGAGCCCCGGGCCTGCCGCGGAACGCAGGGCGGACGACGAAGCCGGCTCCGATACCCGATACCGCCGTGTGCGACTGTCACCGGCAGTAACTGAGTATAGGAACCGAAACCGAAGTTTCATATCGGAAATGCCGCATGCCTTTCATGCCATTTGCGTCCGCGCTGCGGTCGTTTACTGAGACGGTCCGCGTCTACCGGGAACGCGACCCGGCCGCGCGGTCGTATCTCGAGGTCGTACTGTGCTACCCGGGCCTGCACGCCCTGCTGTGGCACCGGGCCGGCCATCGGCTGTGGACCTGGGGCCTGACCACGCCGGGCCGCTTCGTCTCCCATATCGGCCGCTGGCTGACCGGGATCGAGATCCACCCGGCGGCGCGCATCGGGCAGCGGCTCGTGATCGACCACGGCATGGGCGTCGTGATCGGCGAGACCGCGGAAATCGGCGACGACTGCTATATCTACCATCAGGTGACGCTGGGGGTCGCCCGCACCATGGGCGGCAAGCGGCATCCCACCGTCGGCAACAACGTGATCATCGGCGCCGGGGCCAAGGTGCTGGGGCCGATCCATATTGGCGACAATGCGCGCATCGGGGCGAACGCCGTGGTGGTGGACGACGTGCCGGCGGACACTACGGTAGTGGGTATCCCCGCCCGCCCGGTGGACCGCCCGGCCGGGCGCCGCCCCGCCTTCGACCCCTACGGCATGCCGTGCGAGGAGATCCTCGATCCGCTGCTGCGCGACCTGGAAGGCCTGCGGGCCGAACTGACCGAACTCGAGGGCCGGGTCGCGGGCGCCCTGACGCGCCCGGAGCAGACCCGCCCGGAGCAGCCCCGCCCGGAGCTGCCCCGCCCGCCGGAGCCCGTGGCCGGGTCCCGGCTGCGCGACACCGCGCCCGGCCTCGACACGGCGGCGGACT
>NZ_BANB01000661.1 GCF_000964365.1 Acidisphaera rubrifaciens HS-AP3
GGGCCGTGGCGCGCCCGATGCCGCCGGCCCCGCCGGTCACGACGACCCGGCGCGCGCCCGGCCGCCCCTCCGGTCGCCCCTGTTCCGTGTGTGCCATCGGTGCCTCCCGCCGCTACCCGCCGGTCAGACTGGCACGAACCGCCGGGCCGCGCTGCGCGCTGAGCGTGGCCCGGGCATGCATCGCGTTGCTGCACCGCAAAAACGGCCTATGTGATGCAGGCCCGAGGAGCCCCCCGCTTGCCCGATGCCCTGCCCGACCACCGCCTTGTCGAGGAGGCCGCCTTTGTCCGCGCGGCGACGCCCGACAGCCCGGCGCCCCGCTGGCTGACGCTGCTGCTGGCCGCCGCGTGCGGCC
>NZ_BANB01000660.1 GCF_000964365.1 Acidisphaera rubrifaciens HS-AP3
AGGCGCCCGCCGCCTCACCCGCCGCCTCACCCGCCGCCTCGCCCGCCCACCTGCCGGCGACCGCGCCGGCGACCACCCGCGTGGCGGACGCGGCATGAGGCTGCTGCTGATCGAGGATCATCCGATCGTGCGCAGCGGCGTGCGCCGGATGCTGCGCGAGCACGCGACCGAGATCCAGGAGGCGGGAACCGCTTCCGAGGGCCTCGCGCTGTTCGAGACGATGCGGCCGGACATCGTCCTGCTGGATCTCAACCTGCCGGACATGGGCGGGCTCGACGTGCTCCAGCGCCTGCGCGCGGCGCAGCCGGCGCAGCTGGTGA
>NZ_BANB01000659.1 GCF_000964365.1 Acidisphaera rubrifaciens HS-AP3
CGCCCGACCCAGTAGCCGAGCCGTCCCGCCCGCCGCGCCGGATCGAGCCGCAGGCCGACGCCGCCCACCAGCATCTCCGTCTCGCCGTCGCGGCCGGTGATGGCGAGGTGATAGGCGGTGCCGGCGGCGGCCTCGGCGTGGGTGGAGGCGATCCACTCGTCGGCGAGCGCCCGGTCATAGGGAAAGCGGACGGTGGTGAGCGTGCGCGTCACCTCCCAGTCGTTGATCAGCCGGTGCAGCGCCGCCGCGTCATCCGGGCGCAGCAGGCGCAGCGTCAGGCGGGGGGTCGACAGCGGCGCGAAGGCCGCGTCGCCATCGGGCGTCGCGTGGGGATCGGGTGGAATGGTGTCGGGCACGTGTCTCTCCGGCGGCCAACCTGACGCACCGGACGGCGGCGGCGCAAGCGGGGGCGCCGGGCGCAGTCAGTCGGCGGCGGCGATCTTCGCCCGGTCGGGCCAGCGGCGGATGACCACGGGGCTGTCCTCGGCATAGGCATAGCAGGTGCCGATCAGGCCGGGGGCCGAGCCCGCCTCGTGCCCGCGGCGCATGCGCAGGGAATAGGCGGTCTGATAGGCGGTGGTCGCGACCTGTTGCAGCAACTCGCGCAGATGGGTGCAGCCGGTGGTGCCGGCGACCCGGCCCATGGCGGCGCGCAGGAAGCCGGGGCGGATCTGCAGCCCGGCGAGGGCGGCGAAATTGGGCGCGGCACCGGGGCAGACCGTGTAGGGAGTCCAGTCCATCGACGCCTCGCACACCAGGATATTGAGCTGCTCGTCCATGGTCATGCGCAGCGACATTCCGTGCAGCGGCTCGCCCGCCGGGATGTGGGGCCGGTCCTCGTTGCCGAAATCATAGGGCTTGGTGTCGGTCAGCGTCGCCTCGACGTCGATCAGCCCGTCGACGCGCTGATACCCGTCGATGACGATGCGCCGCGTGTGCAGCGGCGTTCGGTCGGCGGCTGGGCTGAGCGGCATGGCATATCCCCTGGCGGCGTGGCGCGTCCGGGGAAGTATATGCTGCCATGCAGCAAGCCCGCCAATGGCCGGGACGGCGGAGCTGCCATCCCGGCCGGTAGCCCGTCGAGCGGGAACTTACTTTTCGCGACCGTAGAGGAAGGTGACGCTGGTGTGGGCGAGGCTGTTGGCGTGCAGCATGAAGCCGACCAGCGCGCCGGACGCATTGGCATCGACCGGCAGCGACGGCGTCTTCAGCGCCCAGACCGTGAAGACGTAATGGTGCGGCTTGCCCGGCGGCGGGCAGGGACCGCCATAGCCGGGCGCGCCGAAATCGGTCCGCCCCTGCACGGCGCCCGCCGGCAGCGTCCCGCCCGCGCTGCCCGCGCCGGCGGGCAGGCTGGTGGTGCCGGGCGGCAGGTTGACGACGGTCCAATGCCACCAGCCGCTGCCGGTCGGCGCGTCGGGGTCATAGGCGGTGACGGCGAAACTCTTGGTCCCCGCCGGCGCGCCCGACCATTCCAGCGCGGGCGAGGTGTTGCCGCCGCTGCAGCCGAAGCCCTTGAACACCGTGCTCTCCGGCATCATCGCCCCGGCCTTCATGCCCGGGCTGGTGACGGTGAACTTCGCGGCCCAGGCGGCGGGGGCGGCGAGGAGCAGGGCGGCGGCCGCGAGGGCGGCCGGGATGGCGCGGTGTTTGGGCATGGGACGTCTTTCTCTGTCGGACTGCGTGGCGCGCGCCGAGCTTAGGTGGCGGCGCTTGAGGCGGCTAGTCCGTCCTGCGCCGCGCGGCCTTACCGGATCTCGACCGTGAAGGGCTGCGGGGCGGCGGCCATCGCGAGCGTCTCCGGCAGCAGGCCGACGCTGCCGGGCGAGGGGCCGTGGCCGAGCAGGCCGTCGCGGGTATGGACCTCGACCGCGACCGATGCCGGATCGGCGCCCGGCGGCAGCGCGACATCGGAGGTGACACGCAGCTTCGTCTGGCAGTTGGCGCAGCCGGCCGTCTGCCAGCGGCTGAGCACCGGATCGAGACCGACGAGCTGCTTGCGGCCGTCGAGCTCCGCCCAGGTGGCGACCAGGAACGAGCCGCGTATCTTCGAGCGGTCGATGCCGGCGACGTGCACCGTCGTCTGCCCCGGCACGGCGGTGGGGACCGCGGCCATCACCTGTGGCCCGGGCGGCGCGGCATACGTGTCGAGGGATGCCGGCCCGTAGGTGTAGCCGAGCTGCTTTTCGATGTTGACCACGTCGGCGCTGGTATAGGGCACGCCATACTGGCGGAAGAACGGTTCGAGCGGCGTCGTCATCGCCATCGTCGCGTTCGGATCGGCGCCGGCCGGCGGCTGATTCTGCGCGCCGTATTTGGCGCCCGGATCGGCCGCGTCGATGGCGAGCGTGTCCGTCGCGTTGTGGCGGCGCTGCCAGATCCAGAACACGTAGTCGATGAAACAATGATGGAAGTAGAAGATCGGGTCGAGCCCCGCAGTATCGTTCTCGCCCATGTCGCCGTTGGCGCCGGCGATCGGCGAGAACGTGCCCTGACCCGGCACGTCGAAGCCGCCGACCGCCAGATGCATGCTGTTGTGCGGGCTTTCGAGCGCGACGACGAGCGCCTTCGGATTGGCGTTGTTCCAGTTCGCGGCGCTGGTCGTGTTGGAGAACAGCGTGTAGGTCGGCGTGTTCAGGCAGTCGATGAATTTCTGGTAGATCAGCCCGACGGTGTTGCCGCCGACCGTGAAGCTGGTGTTGAGCCAGTTCATGATGTTGCCGTTGAGCAGCCGCGTCTGGTCGCTCGGCGTCGGATAAAGGGCGTTGTGGGCCGCGGTCGCGGCCCGGTCGGCGGGCGTGCCGACCAGTCCGGACAGCGGATACCGCACCGTCGTGTAGTCTTGCGGCTTGGTGTAGAGATCGTTGTCCCCGGTCACCGCATCGACGATCGTCGCCGGCAGCGTGAACGACCGCAGCGGATTGGGGATCGTCTGACCGTCGAGCACGAAGGTCTCGTCCGTCAGCGCCCGGGGAATCCCGGTCTTGCGGCTGAGCGTGCTCGTCTCGTCCCAGAACGGGAGGGTGACGGACTCGCAGCCGGGGATGCTGCGCAGGGCGCTTTCCAGACGATGCAGATAGGCGCGGTGCCAGGTCGGGAACAGCACGGTGCCGTGCTGGCAGTAGCCGCCCCACCAGGCGGGCGTCTGCGCGCCCGGCCCGCGAAACGGCTCGCCGTGGAAGCCGCCGATCATGAAGAACGAGTTGAACTCGTTCGGCCCGAGTTCCTTGATGCCTTTCCAGGCACGCATCAGGGTTTCGAGTTCGGTTTTGCGGCCCGCATCGTAGTCGGCCTGGATGTCGGCGATCGAACGGCGCACGCGGAGGGCCGGGGCATTCGTCATGACGACAAAACCTCCCTGCTGCGCCGGCATGGATGTCCGGGCAGGCTGGATGCCGGGGTGAAACCGCAAACGGACGAAAGGCTCGCGCATAGGATAAACATGTCGGTAGAAACTTGCCAGTTTGGTTTGCCGGCGTTCCGGAAATTGTCATCGGTGCCGGCCCGGATCGGTCTAAGCTCCGGCGGGCGGCGGAGGATGAGCGCGCGGTCCGGGCGAGGTGCGGCATGCTGGACGGACGCTGGACGTATCGGGCCTATCGCGATGTCGAACGGCTGATCGACGCGGACGCGGGCGCGGCCCTCGGGCTGATCTTCGGCGAGGGCGTGTTCGAACTGCGGCAGGCCGCCGACGGTCGGGTGGGGGGCGCGCTAGGGATGGCGGCGGGACATGCGCTGCGCATCGCGGGCGCGGCGCGGGCAACCGCCGAGGGGGATACGTTCAGCCTGCTCGGCACGGGTCTCGACGGCACGGCGACGGCGGGATGGCGCTATGCCTATCGCGGCATCGCCGGTCATCGCTGGCCGGACGCCGTCGATCAGGTGCCATCGTTGCTCGGCACGGTCATCCGGCTGGCGGCGCACGGGCCGGATGCGCCGGCCGGCGTCACCGCATCGTTCATCGCCGTGCGCCATGGCGACCATCCGCCGCCCCGCACGTTGCGGCCGCGCTCGAGTCTGTTGCGGTGAGCCGCGCCCGTCCCCGGCCCCTGGGTCTCTAGCTTGCCCGGTTTCCGCCCGCTGGCCCGTCCCCGCCCTGCCTGTTAGCGTCGCGCCGCACGGCGGCGACGACCGTCGGTCAAGGGAAGCGGAGGACGCCATGGACACACCCATCACCGGACTGCATCACGTCACCAGCGGCGTGTCCGGCGCGCAGGAGGATATCGACTTCCTCGCCGGCACGATCGGGCTGCGGATAATCAAGCAGACCGTGCTGTTCGACGGCACCAACCCGATCTATCACCTGTATTACGCCAACCGCGGCGCCGAGGTCGGCAGCGTGATGACGACGTTTCCGTTCAGGAAGGTCGGCTATGTCGGGCGGCGCGGGTCGGGGCAGGTGAAGACCACCGGCTATTCGGTGCCGCGCGGCGCGGTCGCGTTCTGGGCCGAGCGGTTCGCCCGTCTCGGCGTGCCGCACGGCAAGCCCGGCGAGCGGTTCGGCGCGCACGTGCTGCGTTTCACGCATCCCGCCGGGCTTGAGTTCGAGATGATCGAGGACGCGGACGATCGCCGCGATCCCTGGACCACGGCCGATATCGGCGCCGATTCCGGCGTACGCGGCTTTCACAGTGTCGCGATGTCGGTGCGCGACACCGAGGAACAGGACCGGTTCCTCACCGAAGGGCTTGGCTTCAAGCGGCTCGGCAGCGACGGCGCCTATACGCGCTACGCGATCAACGGCGGCGGCGCGGGGCGCGTGATCGAGTTCCTGCACGAGCCGGACGTGAAGCAGGGCACGTGGGCGTTCTGCCAGGGCGTCGTGCATCACGTGGCGCTCGCGGTGCCGACGGAGACGGAGCAGCTCGCGGTGAAGGCGCGGCTCGAAGGCCTCGGCTACACCGATTGCTCCGAAATCAAGGACCGCAACTACTTTCACTCGATCTACGTGCGCTCGCCGGGCGGCATCCTGGTGGAGCTTGCCACCTGCGACATCGGCTTCGCGGTCGACGAGGCGCCGGACCATCTGGGCGAGGCGCTGCTGCTGCCGCCCTGGTTCGAGGACCGGCGCGCGGAGATCGTGGCGCCGCTGGAGCCGATCACGGTGCCCCGGCACGCGCATTGAGGCGACAGCCGCGCCAGGGACGCTCGGGACGGCGCGCGTTAAAGGTAGCGCGCGCCGTCCCTGTCGTCAGTCAATCAGGCCGCGCGCCGCGTCCCACCGCCGGCGCGCGCGAACAGCTCGATCATCGCGCGGTTGAAGGCGGGGATGTCATCCGGGTTGCGGCTGGTGACGATGTTGCCGTCCACCACCGCCTCCTGATCCACCCATTCGGCGCCGGCGTTGCGCACGTCGGTGCGCAGCGACGGCCAGGACGCGAGGCGGCGGCCGCGCATCTTGCCGGTCTCGATCAAGGTCCACGGTCCGTGGCAGATCGCCGCCACCGGCCGGTCGTGCTCGACGAAGGCGCGCACGAAGGCGACCGCGTCGGCATTCATCCGCAGCTTGTCGGGGCTGTACACGCCGCCCGGTAGCAGCAGCGCGTCGAAATGCTCCGGCCGTGCCTGCCCGAGCGGCACGTCCACGGTGAAGCTGTCGCCCCAGTCGGTGGACTTCCAGCCCTTCACGCGGTCCTGCTTCGGCGAGACGATGCTTGTCTTCGCGCCGGCGTGATCAAGCGCCTTGCGCGGCTCCGTCATCTCCACCTGTTCGAAACCGTCGGTCACCAGGATCGCGACCTTGATGCCGTTGAGATTGCTCTCGGCCATGCTTTTTCTCCCTCACTCCGCGCACCGTATCGTGCGGCGCGCACAGATCAGGACGCGCGGGCGCGGCCCGCGTTGCATGCCGCAACCTGCTAGGCGTCCGCCCCCTCGTCGCGCAGCAGCGCGAGCACGGCGCCTTCCTCGACCTCGGCGGTGGTGAAGGCGGCGCCGATGCCGCGGACGAGGACGAAGCGGATATTGCCGTCCTTGACCTTCTTGTCGCGCCGCATGTGGGCGTAGAGCGCGGCCGCGGAGAAGCGGCGGTCGAGGTCGCGCAGGCCTGCGGGCAGGCCCGTCGCGCGCAGATGCGCGATCACGCGCGCGGCATCCGCCTCCGCGCACAGGCCGAGCCGGGCGGAGAGGCGGAACGCGAGGCCGAGGCCGGCGGCGACGCCCTCGCCGTGCAGCAGGCCGCCGCCATAGCCGTATTCCGCCTCCAGCGCGTGGCCGAACGTGTGGCCGAGGTTGAGCAGGGCGCGACCGTCGTTGGGCCGTTCCTCGCGTTCGTCGTCGCCGACCACGCCCGCCTTGAACGCGCAGGCGCGCAGCACCGCCTCGGCCTGCGCCGCCGCGTCGCCGCCCACCACGTCGGCGCCGTGACTTTCGCACCAGTCGAACAGCGCGGCGTCGCCGATCAGCCCGGCTTTCACGATCTCGGCATAACCCGCGCGCAGCTCGCGCGGCGGCAGCGTCGCGAGCGTCGCGGTATCGGCCAGCACCAGCGCCGGCTGGTGGAAGGCGCCGACCAGGTTCTTGCCCTGGCGCGTGTTCACGCCGGTCTTGCCGCCGACGCTGCTGTCCACCTGCGCGAGCAGCGTGGTCGGCACCTGCACGAACGGCAGGCCGCGCAGCACGGTCGCGGCGGCGAAGCCCGCGAGATCGCCGACGACGCCGCCGCCGAGCGCGATCAGCGCCGTCTTGCGCTCGATCCCGACGTCGATGACCTGTTCCACCAGGGCCGCGTAGCGCGCGAGGCTTTTGGCCGACTCGCCGCCCTCGACGATGATCTCCGCCGTCGTGAAACCGGCTTCCGCGAGGCCCGCGCGCAAGGTGGCCAGATGCAGCCCGCCCACCACCGTGTCCGTCACCACAACGGCGCGCTTCTGCGGCAGCACCGGGGCCAGCAGGGCGCCGGCGCGGGCGAGCAGCCCGTCGCCCACCACCACGTCATAGGACGTCGTCTCCAGCCGCACCGGCAGGCGGCGCGGCGGCTGCCAGGCCGTGATTGCTTCCGCCACGCGCATCGTCGTCACCTCCGGCGGCTCGTCGCCGCAATCGACCACCACATCGGCCTCCGCATAGACCGGATGGCGGACGGCGGCGAGGCGCGCCAGCACCTCGGCCGGGTCCTGATCGCGCAGCAGCGGCCGATGCTCGCGCCCGGAGACGCGGCGCACCAGCACCGGCAGCGGGCAGCGCAGCCAGACGGTGACGGCGCGGGCGCGCGCCATCGCGCGGGTCGCCGGCTCCATCCACGCCCCGCCGCCGGTCGCC
>NZ_BANB01000658.1 GCF_000964365.1 Acidisphaera rubrifaciens HS-AP3
GCGGCGTCGCAGGTGTTACTGCCGACGGCCCGCACCTGGGTCACGGCGCTCGTCCAGGACGCCGGCGTCGTCCTGCCCGCCGTCGCGGCGATCCCCGGCCTGCCGCCGCGCCTCGTGACGGCGCTGTCGGCCGTCCCCGTCCTGCTCGCCGGGTTGCAGGCGGTGGTGGCGCTGGCCCCGGTCGGCGTCGACCGCGCGGGTGCCATGACCCCGGATCAGGCGCGCGCGGCCCTGGCCAGTCTGTGAGCGTTATCGCGTGAACGACCGGGCGCGGGCCCCGGACTGGCGGTCCGCGCCTTCCCTCCCTCCCACCTCAATGCGGGGTTTCATGACCAATACGTACATGATCGACGTCACGGATTTCGGCGGCGGCGCATCGGTCGGCACCGGCGGCGATGACACCGCCGCCTTCAACGCCGCCTTCGCCGCCCTGCGCACGGCGACGAGCGGCACCGTCCTGGGTGGTCCGCCGCGCACCTACCACATCGGCGGCACCATCAACGCAACCGGGCTGACGAATTCCGTCTCGACGATGGTCAGCTTCCCCGGGGCGCAGATCCTCGGCACCACGAACGGCGGCACGGTGATCGACGCGCTCGGCTCGCGCTGGACCACCTGGGTCGGCCTCAATGTCGGGACCGCTCCCGGCATCACCGGGCGCATCGGCATGCAGCTCGGCGCGGCCGGACCGAACATGCTCGGCGACTGCCACACCCTCTCGGGCGCGGTGTTCTGCGGCCAGTGGAGTCTCGCGCCGCTGTATCTGTTCTGCACGGAGACGAGCCTGTTTTCCGGCCTGAAATGCTACAACAACTGCACCGCCGCCGGTGCGCACGCGCTGATCGTCGACGCCTGCAACCATTTCGGCATGCGCTCGTCGTTCGTTCCGGTGACCGCCGCCGTAGACACGCCGCAATCGTACAACGAATGCCTGTTCGCGGTGCCGGACCTCCGCACCATGGGCGACACGCCGCTAATGATCGTCGGCGCGACGCGGCGCCATCGGTATGACAACGGCTACGCGGAGTGCTCATCCAGCGGTGCGGCCGTCCCTGGCATTCTCCTGATTGAGTCCAGCGGGCCGTCGCAGATGCTTACGCTGGACATTCATATAGAGCGCAACATCAGCGACCACATCCTGTTCGACGCGATGACCACCGGGCCGGCGGCGACGACGGGTGTGTCGATCAACGGTCTCGTCGTGCGCGACCATGGGTCTGAGGCGAAGCAGGCGTTGTTCGCGCGTACTGCGAATCTGCCGTCCGGCGTGCACCTCTACAATTCCGAACTGAATATCAACCCCGCCGGCAATGCCGTCCTGTGGGACGATCCGACCGCCTATAATTTCGATGGCCGCATCGCGACGTGGTACGCGCCGACCTTCACCGCGCCCGGTACGATCGACGGCGAGACCGACATCGCCGGCGTCACCACGGCGGTCTAGGCAATGACCGTCGCCGGCCGTCTCGGCCGCCTCCCGGCCGCGCGCGATCCGCGCGTGCCGCGGATGGCCGACTACGTGCGGGCCGTCGCCCCGTCAGGCGCGATCCGATGGGGTGCCGCCGTCGCGTCCTGGCCGATGGCGCTCAATGACCGGCTCGGCTGCTGCACCATCGCGGGGGTCGCGCACGCCAAGCAGATGTACGGCGTGATCGGGGGCGCCGAGCGGGTCATGTCGGACGCGGAGGTCGAGGCCGGTTATCGCCGCTTCGGCTATGCGCCCGGCAACCCCGCCAGCGATCAGGGCGCGGTGGAGGAGGACGTGCTGCGGTCATGGCTGCAGGACGGCTTCGTGATCGGCGGCGTGCTGGACCGGATCGAGGCCTTTGCGTCGATCGCGCCGGCTGACGTGGCCGGCGTGATGACGGGGCTGTCGGTCTTCGGCGCCGTCTATCTCGGCGTCGTGCTGCCCGCCTATGTGCGCGAACAGGACGTGTGGCACGTCCCGGCCGCGCCGAGCGCCGCGGACCTGGCGCCGCTCGGCGGCCATTGCGTGCTGGCGGTCGAAGCGGAGCCGCCGACCGGGCCCGATTCCTGCCTGACGGTCGTGACCTGGGGCGCGCTCCAGCGCGTCACCTGGGGCTGGTGGCTCGCCTGCGGCGAGGAGGCGCATGTCATCGACCATCCCGACTGGACACGGCCCGGCTCGCTGTCGGGCGTCGACCGCGCCGGAATGCGCGCGGCGATGGCGGCGCTGGCGTGATCCCCGCCTAGCCGGCCGCCGCGTCGAAGCCGAGCCGCAGCGCCGCCGCCGCCATGTCCAGGGCGGCGGCGGACGCGCGGATCACCTTCCCCATCGTCAGGAATCCGTGCAGCTGGTCGGCATGATGCACGCGCCAGACCCGCACGCCGTCCATCGCCAGCCGGTCGGCAAAGGCGATGCCCTCGTCGCGCAGCGGGTCGAAGCCGCAGGTCATCACATAGGCGGGCGCGACGCCCGCGAGGCTCGCCGCCCGCAGCGGCGAGGCGCGCCAGTCGGTCCGGTCGGCGCCGGAGGGTGCGTAGTGATCGACGAACCAACGCATCGTCGCCGACGTCAGCGGAAAGCCGCTGAGGTCGAGCGCATAGCTCGGGTGCTGGCCGCCGAGATCGGTTCCCGGATACAGCAGCAGCTGCAACGCCAGCCTGATGCCCTCGTCGCGCGCGGCGATCGCCGCGACCGCCGCGAGGTTGCCGCCGGCGCTGTCGCCGCCCACCGCCACCCGCGCCGGATCGACGCCGAGCGCGGCGCCGTCGGACGACACGGCGTGGCGCAGCACCGCAAGGCTGTCCTCCACCGCCGCGGGAAACGCCTGCTCCGGCGCGAGGCGGTAATCGACCGACAGCACGCGGCAGCGCGCCGCGTTCGCCAGATGGCGGCAGATGCCGTCATGCGTGTCGAGATCCCCGATCACCCAGCCGCCGCCGTGGTAATAGACGAGCGTCGGCGCCGGGACATCGGCCGGGCAGTTGCGGCCGCGGAACAGCCGCACCGGCACCGCCCCGGCCGGCCCCGGCAGCGTGAGGTCACGCGCCTCCGCGACCTCGGGCGGCTCGGGCTGCAACGCCTTGCGGCCGGCCAGATAGGCCTCGCGGGCCTCGGCCGGCGTGAGCGTCTCGAAGGGCGGTCGTCCGGTCAGGCGGATCAGGTCCAGCACGCGCTGGGCATCGGGGTCGAGCGACATCAGTTGGCACACCAACGCAGAATGGCGGCGGCGACGGCGTCCGGCTGATCAAGCTCCGCCAGATGCCCCGCGCCGGGGATTGTCACCAGTTCGGAGGGCGCCCGAAGCCGCTCGCGTATCCGGCGCGCATAGCTCGCCGGCATCACCCGGTCGGCCGCCCCCCACAGCAGCATCGTCGGCGCGGTGATCAGGCCGAGACGCTTCTCCAGCCGCGTGTTGCCGAGCGGCCAAAGCAGGCGCGCCGCCGCCTCGTTCGCGCGGGTCTGCTCGATCGGCCAGTCGATCGAGTTCGCCCCCCCGGGCGGCGCCTTCAGCGCGGTCCAGTTGGCCGGTTCGGCGCACATCAGGGCGGCGATCCGGTCGCCGCGCTGTGCCCACGGATCGGCCGGCGGGTCCGCCGCGTCATACAGACCAAAGGGCGCGATGAGCGCAAGCCGCCGCACGCTCCCCGGCCACAGCGCCGCCATCTCCGCGGCCAGCGCGCCGCCGACGGAGCTGCCGATCAGATCCGCCCCATCGAGCCCGGCTCCCACCAGCAACTGCCGCGCCGCCACCACCCAGTCG
The DNA here is from genome assembly GCF_000964365.1 of Acidisphaera rubrifaciens HS-AP3. Taxonomy (GTDB): domain Bacteria; phylum Pseudomonadota; class Alphaproteobacteria; order Acetobacterales; family Acetobacteraceae; genus Acidisphaera; species Acidisphaera rubrifaciens. The sequence goes on from NZ_BANB01000658.1 coordinate 3,729, forward strand.
AGATGCGTGTCCAGCGCCGCATGGCCGCGCTCGCCCCCCGGAAAGCCGGGCAGCGACGGCACGATCACCGTCCGGTGCGCCGCGAGCGCATCGAGGAACGGTATCCACCGCGGCAGTCCGCCATACCCGGCGAAAAACCCGATCGCCGGCCCCGCGCCCTTGCGCCAGACGCGCATCGGCAGGCCGTTCACCTCGACGGTGCCCGCTTCGACATCCTGCGTCATCGGGGGCTACTCGGCGGCGAGCTTCGGCATGAAGGCCGGCACCTCGGCCCGCTCCGCGCGCGCCATCGGCTGCGGCCACCAGCGGTCCTCCCACTGCGCGAACTTGTCGCGCAGGCGCGGCATCACCTTCTCGGCGAACAGGCGCGTGTTGTACCGCGTCAGCTCCTTGCTCATGTTGCCGAACTGCAGCAGCAGCATCAGATGCCCGACATTCAGCTCGTCGGCGACCTCGTGTAGCTGTTCCACCACCTCGTCGGGACTGCCGACGATGACGTAGCCGTTCTCGACGATGGCATCCATCTCGCGCGCGACCGCGGCCATGCGCGTGCCCGTCGTCGAGCCGAGCACGCCGCCGGACGCGCGCTGCACCTGGCTCGCGAGCCCCGCGCGCTGGCTCGCCTCGGTCACGTAGCCCGGCGGCGTCGCGAAGCGCGGATCGACATGCAGGCACCGGCCGTAGAAGTATTCCGCTGCCTCGGCATACAGCTCCATCGCGTGCTGCCGGCTCTCGCCCACGCCGACGAACTGCAGGAAGCCGGCGCGATACGGGTTCCGGTCCTTGCCGAGACGCGCCATCTCGTCCCAGAAGCCCTTCATCGTCTGCTTGCCGGCCTTGTACCCGTAGTACGACAGGTAGCAGTAGACGTAGTCCATCTCCGCGCACCAATGCCACGTCTCGACCGATCCGCCGCCGGGCACCCAGACCGGCGGATGCGGGCGCTGCACCGGGCGGGGCCAGATGTTGACGTAGCGTTGCTGGTTGTAGCGGCCGTTGAAGGCGAAGGTCTCGCTCTCCGTCCAGGCGCGCATCACCAGATCATGCGCCTCGAGATACCGCTCGCGCAGCATCGACGGGTTCTGGCCATAGGCATAGCAGGTGTCCATCGGCGTGCCGACCGGAAAGCCCGCGATCAGCCGCCCGCCGCTGATCACGTCGATCATCGCGAATTCCTCCGCGACGCGGGTCGGCGGATTGTACAGCGCGAGCGAATTGCCCATGACGCAGATCGCGGTATCGGTCGTGCGCCGCGACAGCGCGCTCGCGATGAGGTTGGGCGAGGGCATCAGGCCATAGCCGTTGGAGTGATGCTCGTTGACGCAGACGGCATCGAAGCCGCAATCGGCGGCGTATTCCAGCTCGTCCATGAAGTCGTTGTACATCAGATGCGCGCGCTTCGGATCGAACAGCGACGAGTGGATATCGACCCAGACCGATGGATGCCGCTCGCGGAAATCATCCGGCAGCTCGGTGTACGGCATCAGATGGAACCACATCAGCTTCATCGCGGACGTCCTCTCCCGTGCAGGTGTCTGGACTTATACCCGCCAGTATCGCCTCGCGCGGCGGCCGGCGTCAAACCGTCCGGCGGCGATGCGGCACGACGATCAGCCTTGCGGTCAGCGCGGAACCGGCGGCGGCGGCAGCGACGGATAATCGGCCGGAGGCGCCTGCACTTGCGCGACGTTCAGCGTCATCGCGACCAGCGTGTAATAGCCGCACAGCGCGATCAGCTCCACCGCGCCATCGGTGCCGAACCGCTCGACGACGCGGCGATAGACCTCGTCGCTCACCTGCCGGTCGCGATGCAGGCCGGTCGCGAAGTCGTACACGGCGGCCTCGTCCTCCGTCATGCCGTCCGGGCGGGCGCCGTCGAGCAGCGGCGCGAGCTTGGCCGCGTCCATCCCCGCCGCGCGGGCCATCGCGTAATGCGCGTACCACTCAAAGCTCGCCTGCCAGACGCAAGCGGTGATCAGGATCGCGAACTCCTTGAGCGCGGGCGGCAGGATCGGATGAAACCGCAGCCGTTCGCCCAC
>NZ_BANB01000657.1 GCF_000964365.1 Acidisphaera rubrifaciens HS-AP3
GCGCCTCGGTCGTGAATTGCCCGAGACCGCTCATCGGCGGGCTTTCGCGAAAGGCGAACAGCTCGTTGAGCGTGTAGGTGTCGCCCTGCAGCCCGGCGACCTCCACCACGGCCACCACGCGCCGCTTGCCGTTCGCCATGCGGCTGACCTGCACGAGGACGTGCACGCTGCCGGCGATGTAGCGGCGCAGCGTCGTCGCATCGGTCTGCAGGCCGCCGAAGCCGAGCAGCATCTCGAGCCGCGACAGCGCCTCCCGCGGGGTGCTGGCGTGGATCGTCGCCATCGACCCGTCATGGCCGGTGGTCATCGCCTGCAGCATCTCCACCGCCTCCGGCCCGCGGACCTCGCCCATGATGATGCGGTCCGGGCGCATGCGCAGGGCGTTGCGCACGAGATCGCGCGCATCGACGCCACGGCCGCCGTCGGGGCTCGGCGGCCGGGTCTCCAGCCGCACCACGTGGCTTTGCGCCAGTTGCAGCTCGGCCGCGTCCTCGATCGTGATCAGCCGCTCGGCGTCGTCGATATGGCCGCTCAGCATGTTGAGCAGCGTGGTCTTGCCCGATCCCGTGCCGCCGCAGACCAGCAGATTGAGGCGCGAGCGCACGGCGGCGCCGAGGTACTCCGCCATCTCGCGCGACATGGCGCCGCTGCGCAGATAGTCGGCCGGCTGCATCGGCTGGCGGCGGAACTTGCGGATGGAGACCATCGGTCCGTCGAGCGCGACGGGCGGGATGATGACGTTGACCCGCGATCCGTCGGCGAGGCGCGCATCGACGAACGGCGAGCTTTCGTCGACGCGCCGCCCGATCGGACTGACGATGCGCTGGATGATGTTCATCAGATGCGCGTCGTCGCGGAACCGTGCCTGCACGCGGGCCATCCGGCCCCGACGCTCGACGTAGATCCGCCGCGCGCCGTTGACGATGATGTCGTCGATGCCGCTGTCGCGCAGCAGCGGCTCGAGCGGGCCGAGGCCGGTGATCTCGTGCTCGACGTCGAGGGCGAGGCGGCTGCGTTCGGCCGAGTTCAGGCCGCCCTGTCCGGTGACCATGCCGACCATGGCCTGACCGATTTCGGCCCGCACGCCGGCGAGACCATAGGCGGCGACGCTGGTGCCGCGTCGCTCCAGCACGTCGAGGACGGCCTGGAAGACGCGGAATTTCATGTCCTGGTAGGCATCGGTCATCGTCACGTCGGCCGACGCCTCGGCGGGCGTGAGCGCGTCCGCGCCGGGGCCGTCCGCGATGCCGGTGGCGCCCTCGCTTTTGTCGTGAAATCCGAGCACGGCGCCCGCCCCCCTGCCCGGCGTCAGCCCGCCGCCGCGCGCAGGCGGCGCAGCAGGCGGCGGCCGGACGGGACCACGATCGCGCGGCC
>NZ_BANB01000656.1 GCF_000964365.1 Acidisphaera rubrifaciens HS-AP3
GGGCGTCACCGCCGCGCGCATCGACGCGGCGAAGGCACAGGCGCTGGCGCCGCTGCGCGGCATGCTCGACGGCACGCAGACGCGGGCGCGCGTCACGCTGTCCGGCTACGAGGGGTCGGAGCTGCTGGTGGCGCGGCTGCTGGTCGAGGCCGGCGCCGAGGTGCCATATGTCGGCACCGCCTGCCCCCGCACCGAATGGAGCGAGGACGACCGTGCCTGGCTGCACGCGCGCGGGACGCATGTGCAGTATCGCGCATCGCTGGAACAGGACGTCGCCGCCATGCGCGACGTGAGCCCCGACCTTGCGGTCGGCACCACGCCGCTGGTGCAGCAGGCGAAGGAGCTGGGAATACCGGCGATCTACTTCACCAACATGGTCTCCGCCCGGCCGCTGTTCGGACCGGCCGGCGCGGCAGCGATCCCGGCGATCGTGGCGGCGCAGACCAAGGGCCGCGAGCGGTTCGGCCGCATGGTCAGCTTCTTCGACAGCGTCGGCGCCGGCGAGGCGACCGGCTATGGCTGGCGCGGCAAGCCGGAGGCGCACCCGGCGGCGAAGGAGCGCATGCGCAAGCTGCGTGAGGCCAAGGCGAAGGCCGAATCGGCGGTGGGCGTCTGATGCTCGTCATCGATCACGATCGCGCCGGCGGCTACTGGGGCGCCGTCTATGCGTTCACCGCGGTACGCGGCCTGCGCGTCGTCATCGACGGGCCGGTGGGATGCGAGAACCTGCCGGTGACGGCGGTGCTGCACTATACCGACGCGCTGCCGCCGCACGAGTTGCCGGTCGTCGTGACGGGATTGGGCGAAGAGCAGCTGTCGATGAACGGCACCGAGGACGCGCTGCGTCGCGCCAACGGCACGCAGGACGCCGACCTGCCGGCGGTGGTCGTCACGGGCAGCATCGCCGAGATGATCGGCGGCGGCGTCACGCCCGAGGGTTCGGGTCTGATGCGCTTCATCCCGCGCACCATCGACGAGGATCAGTGGCAGGCCGCCGACCGCGCCATCTACTGGCTGTGGAGCGAGTTCGGCGCCAAGGTCCGCAAGGCCGCGCCGCGCAAGCGGCCCGAGGGTGCCAGGCCGCGCGTCAACATCATCGGCCCGATCTACGGCACCTTCAACATGCCGTCCGACCTCGCGGAGATACGCAGGCTGGTCGAGGGGATCGGCTGCGACATCAACCTCGTCTTCCCGCTCGGCGCGCATATCGAAGACATCAAGCGGCTGCCGGACGCGGACGTGAACATCTGCATGTATCGCGAGTTCGGCCGCAAGCTGTGCGAGGAGCTGGACCGGCCGTATCTCCAGGCGCCGGTCGGCCTGTTCGCGACGACCAATTTCCTGCGTGCCCTCGGCGAGCTGACCGGCCTTGATCCCGAGCCGTTCATCGAGGCGGAGAAGCACAGCACGATCAAGCCGATCTGGGATCTGTGGCGCAGCGTGACGCAGGATTTCTTCGCGACGGCGAACTTCGCCATCGTCGCGACCGAGACCTATGCGCGCGGCATCCGGCGGTTCTTCGAGGACGAGCTGGGCATCCCCTGCGCGTTTGCGTTCTCCCGGACGGCCGGGACCAAGCCGGACAACGCCGCGGTGCGGGCGGCGATGCGCGCGACGCCGCCGCTGGTGCTGTTCGGTTCCTATAACGAACGCATGTATGCCGCGGAACAGGGCTGCCGGGCGGTCTATATCCCCGCGTCGTTCCCCGGCGCGGTGATCCGCCGCGCGACCGGCACGCCCTTCATGGGCTACGTCGGCGCGACCTACCTGGTGCAGGAATTCTGCAACGCGCTGTTCGACGCGCTGTTCCACATCCTGCCGCTGTCCACCGACATGGATCGTGTGGAGGCGACGCCCGCGAGGGCCACGCCGGCGGTCCGGTGGGACGCGGACGCGCTCGCGCTGCTCGACACGCTGGCCGAGGCCGAGCCGTATCTGGTGCGGATCTCCGCCACCAAGCGCCTGCGCGACGCCGCCGAACGCAGCGTGCGCGAGGCGCGCGAGGGTCGCGTGACGATCGAGCGTCTGCGCACCGTCATTGAATCCGTGATGCACCGGAGCGCCGCATGAGCGGCGGCCACATCGCATCGCGCACCCCGATCCGCCCGGCCTCGCCGGTCGGAGACTGCATCGCCGTCCGCCTCGGCGGCGATGAGCCTGCCGCAGACTGGACGTGCGGCAACGGGCAGGAATGCCCGCAACCGGAGGAGACTGGTAATGGCGATCGTTGACGACGCGGCCTCGAAAACGGGGCTGACCGAAGGCGAGGCGAAGGAGTTCCACCGTATCTTCATCACGAGCTTCGTGGTGTTCACGGTGGTGGCGATCATCGCCCACTTCCTGGCCTGGCAATGGCGTCCCTGGCTGCCTGGGCCGCAGGGCTACACGACGTCGATGCTCGACGGCGTGAATTACGTGACGTCGTTCCTGGCGTAGGAGGCAGCACAATGTGGCGTATATGGCTGATCTTCGATCCGCGCCGGGCGCTGGTCGGACTCTTCGTGTTCCTGTTCGCTCTGGCTCTGCTGATTCACTTCATCCTGCTCAGCACCGACCGGTTCAACTGGCTCGAAGGCCCGCATCACATGGGTGCGGCATCGCAGATGTCGCAGATGCCGGCACCGGCACACTAACACCTGCCAGGCTACCGGCGGGCGGCGGGACCGGCGCTTTGCGGGCGGTCCCGCCACCCCCGGATCTTTCGACGGCAACCGCCGCGCGGCGCGCTGCCAGAGGCTGGAGGAATGGGCAATGGCGATGCTGAGCTTCGAGCGCAAATACCGGGTGCGTGGCGGCACGCTGATCGGCGGCGACCTGTTCGATTTCTGGGTCGGTCCGTTCTTCGTGGGCTTCTTCGGCGTGACCACGGTTTTCTTCTCCGTTCTCGGAACGGCGCTCATCATCTGGGGGGCCGCGATCGGCCCGACCTGGAACATCTGGCGCATCAACATCGCGCCGCCGGACATCAGCTACGGGCTGGCGTTTGCGCCGCTGCGCGAGGGCGGACTGTGGCAGCTCATCACCATCTGCGCGATCGGCGCCTTCGTCTCGTGGGCGCTGCGACAGGTGGAGATCTCGCGCAAGCTGGGCATGGGATACCACGTGCCCTTCGCCTTCAGCTTCGCGATCCTGGCCTATGTCACGCTGGTGGTGGTCCGGCCGCTGCTGATGGGCGCATGGGGATATGGCTTCCCCTACGGCATCCTCAGTCACCTCGATTGGGTGTCGAACACCGGCTATCAGTATCTGCACTTCCACTATAACCCGGCGCACATGCTGGCGATCACGTTCTTCTTCACGACCGTGCTCGCGCTGTCGATGCATGGCGGCCTCGTGCTGTCGGCGGCGAACCCGCCGAAGGGCGAGATCGTCAAGTCCGCGGAACACGAGAACACCTTCTTCCGCGACACCATCGGCTATTCGATCGGAACCCTCGGCATCCATCGTCTCGGCCTGTTCCTCGCCCTCTCGGCGGCCTTCTGGAGCGCGGTCTGCATCGTCATCAGCGGGCCCTTCTGGACGCGCGGCTGGCCCGAGTGGTGGAGCTGGTGGCTCAACCTGCCGATTTGGCACTGATGCGGGCGAGGGGAGGAAGAAATGGCTGAATATCAAAACATATTCACGCGGGTCCAGGTACACGGGCCGGCCTATCCCGGCATCCCGGTCAGCGGCGGGCGCGCCGAACGCGTGGGCAAGCCGACCTTCAGCCACCTGTTCGGCAAGATCGGTGACGCGCAGGTCGGCCCGATCTATCTCGGCCGGCTGGGCATAGCATCGCTGATCTGCGGCTTCATCGCGTTCGAGATCATCGGCCTCAACATGTGGGCGTCGGTGAACTGGAACCCGGTGCAGTTCGTGCGGCAGCTGTTCTGGCTCGCCCTGGAGCCGCCGCCGCCGGCCTATGGCCTGCGCCTGCCGCCGCTCGCACAGGGCGGCTGGTGGCTGATGGCGGGCTTCTTCCTGACCACCTCGATCCTGCTGTGGTGGGCACGGGTGTATCGTCGGGCGCGCGCCCTCGGGCTCGGCACGCATGTGGCGTGGGCCTTCGCCGCGGCGATCTGGCTCTACCTGGTGCTCGGCTTCATCCGGCCGCTGCTGATGGGCAGCTTCGGCGAGGCGGTCCCTTTCGGCATCTTCCCGCATCTCGACTGGACCGCGTCCTTCTCGCTCCGCTACGGCAACCTTTTCTACAACCCGTTCCACATGCTCTCGATCGCCTTCCTCTACGGATCGACGCTGCTGTTCGCCATGCACGCCGCGACGGTGCTCGCGACCAGCCGCTACGGGGCGGAGCGTGAAGTCGAGCAGATCATCGATCGCGGCACCGCGTTCGAGCGTGGCGCGCTCTTCTGGCGCTGGACGATGGGCTTCAACGCGACGGCGGAGTCCATCCATCGCTGGGCCTGGTGGTTCGCGGTGCTCTGCCCGGTGGCGGGCGGGATCGGCATCCTCCTGACCGGAACCGTGGTCGACAACTGGTACCTGTGGGGCGTCAAGCACGGGATCGCCGCGCCCTACCCGCACATCTGGGGCAACATCGTGGATCCGTCCACGCTTCCGGGGGCGCCGAAATGAGCTTCCCATTACGCATCGCTGCCGCCGTCTTCGGCTGCATCGGCATCATCGTCGTCCTGCTCACCTTCGAGCGACCGCCCATCAACACCGTGCAGCACGGCTATCGCGGCACGGGAATGGACGAGCTCTACAATCCCCGTCTGCTGGCGCAGGAAGCACCCCGCAATATCGTGCCCGCGGGGCTCGCGCCCGCGTCGCCCGAGGGTCCGAAGGCGGGCGCCGTCTACAAGAACGTCAAGGTGCTGGGTGATCTCTCGGTCGGGCAGTTCACCCGGCTGATGGCGACCATGACCAACTGGGTCGCGCCCAAGGTCGGCTGCGCCTACTGCCACAACGGCGCGAACTTTGCCTCCGACGACCTCTACACCAAGCATGTCGCGCGCCGGATGCTGCAGATGGTGCAGTACATCAACGCGAACTGGACATCGCACGTCAAAGGCGTGGGCGTGACGTGCTGGACGTGCCATCGCGGCCAGCCGGTCCCGCAGTATATCTGGTTCCGCAATCCGGGGCCGCCGCACGCGGGCGGCGTGCTCGAGGCGTCCACCGGCAAGAACGTCGTCTCGGTCGCGGCAGGCTATTCGTCGCTGCCTTATGATCCGTTCACGCCGTTCCTGGAGGGCGACGCCTCGATCCGCGTGCAGGCGCAACAGGCCCTGCCGGGGACGGACCGGAACTCGATCAAGCAGACCGACTGGACCTATGCGCTGATGATGCACTTCTCGACCGCGCTTGGTGTCAACTGCACCTATTGCCACAACTCGCGCTCCTTCGGCGACTGGAGCCAGAGTTCGCCGCAGCGGGTGACGGCGTGGTACGGCATCCGCATGGTGCGGTCGCTCAACATCACCTATCTCGACGCGCTGCAATCGGTGTTCCCGCCGGCGCGGCGCGGGCCCGAGGGCGACTCGCCCAAGGTGAACTGCCTGACCTGCCATCAGGGCGCGTTCAAGCCGCTGTATGGCGTGAGCATGATCAAGGACTATCCGGAGCTCGGCATGGTCACTCCC
>NZ_BANB01000655.1 GCF_000964365.1 Acidisphaera rubrifaciens HS-AP3
CTGACTGCGGGCGCCTGACTGCGGGCGCCTGACGTCGCGCGCCTGACGACGGGCGCACGGAGGGGTGCGGCGCCCGGCCAGGCCGCGCACGCAACGGCATTGCTTCCATCGTTGCGTGTCCGTACTGTCATCCGCGCGGCACGCAGGGGGCGCGGAGGCATGACCGAACCCGTGGTCGGCACAGCCACCATGCTGTCCGAGGAATACCGCCGCATACACGGCGGCACCGACGACTTCCCCACCGTCGCCGCGTATCAGGCCCGGCTGCTCGCCGATGACGGGCCGCGGCAGAGCGCACTCTGCCTCTCGGGCGGCGGCATAAGGAGCGGGGCATTCTGTCTCGGCGTGATGCAGGCCCTGGCGGAGCACGGCTATCTCGGCCGGTTTCACTACCTGTCCACCGTATCCGGCGGCGGATACACGGGGGCGTGGCTGCAGCGCTGGCGGCACTGGGCAGGCCTCGCGGACGTGATCGCCGGGCTTGCCGCTACCGACCCGCCGCCACCGCTGCGCGCGTTGCGCAACTATACCAGCTTCCTGACGCCGCAGCCCGGCCTCGCCTCGCCCGACACCTGGGCGGGGGCGGTGCTGTGGCTGCGCAACGTGCTGATCAACGCGTGCATCTTCCTGCCGGCGATGCTGGCCCTCGCGGCGGTGCCGGACCTCTATGCCGGGGCGCTGGTTGCCGTCGCGCGCGACGTCGCCGTCGTCCTCGGGGTCGCCGCCTATGCCGCGCTGACCGTGGGCGTGGTCGGCACCGCGCGGCTGATGCCGAGCCATGCCGGGATGCCCACCGACCGGACACAGGCGGCGCGGGAGGTCGCGGTCTGCGTCGTCTATCCCGCCCTGGTCTG
>NZ_BANB01000654.1 GCF_000964365.1 Acidisphaera rubrifaciens HS-AP3
GGTCGAGCAGTTCCGTATCGTCGGCGCGGACGGTGACACCCACGATGCCCTGGCACGCGGCCGGCACCATCGTGTCCGCGTCCAGCACCAGCGTCGCCCGGTGCGCCAGATCGAGCCGACGCAGCCCGGCATAGGCGAGCAGCGAGGCGGCGAACGCCCCCTCCGCCACGCGGTCGAGCCGCGTCTGCACGTTGCCGCGCAGCAGCGCCACCTGCAGGTCCGGGCGGGCGTGCAGCAGCTGCGCCTGCCGCCGGACGGAGGACGTGCCGATCATCGCCCCCTCCGGCAGCGCGTCGTAGGGACGGGTCGTGTCGGGCGCGCCGCAGGCAGGGCCCAGGATCAGCGCGTCGCGCGCGTCCTCCCGCCGCAGGGTGCAGGCGAGCACGATGCCGGGCGGCAGGTCGGTCTCCAGGTCCTTGAGGCTGTGGACCGCGAAATCGATCTCGCGGGCCAGCATCGCCTCGTGGATTTCCTTGGCGAACAGCCCCTTGCCGCCGATTTCCGCGAGGCGGCGGTTCTGCACCGCGTCGCCGGTGGTGCGGATGATGTGCTCCTCGAACACCTCCATGCTGCGCAGCACTGGGCAGAAATGCCGCAGCACGGCGACGAAGGCGCGGGTCTGCACCAGGGCGAGCGGCGAGCCGCGCGTGCCCACGCGCAGCGGCAGCGCGCGGCGGGAGGTGCCCGC
>NZ_BANB01000653.1 GCF_000964365.1 Acidisphaera rubrifaciens HS-AP3
GGTCCGGCCGCTCCGTCCCGGGCGTCCTGCACTCCCGTCCCCCGCATCGCGCCCCCGCGGCCGGCCCCTGTCGTGCCATGATAGCCCGGCCCCGGCGCCGCGGCGAGGGCGCCGCTCATGTCCCCTGTTCCGCCATGCAACCGCTCCCCCCCCGGCATGCCCGATAGCGGTGCGCCGGCGGCGGCGCGGCGGTTACGCCGGAGGATCATCCGGTGGCCAGTCCTGCCGCCGGAAACGCGACAGGCACGCCCCGGCGGGGCGTGCCTGCGATGACCGTGACGGATGCCGTCAGGTCAGTTCGGCACGAGCACCGACGAGATGACGTGGATCACGCCGTTCGACTGCATCACGTTGGGGATCGTCACCTCGGCGACACCGCTCTTGGCGCCCTGCACGTAAATATGCCCGCCATCCGAGGTGAGGGTGATCGGCTCGCCCTGCACCGTCTTCAGCATCGCGGTGCCGTGGCCCTTCTTGATCATCGCCATCAGATCCGCCGCGGTCAGCCGGCCGGGCACCACGTGATAGGTCAGCACCGCCGTCAGCATGCCCTTGTTCTCGGGCTTCAGCAGCGTCTCGACGGTGCCGGGGGGCAGCTTCGCGAACGCCTCGTTGGTCGGCGCGAACACGGTGAACGGGCCGGGCCCCTCCAGGGTGCTGACCAGACCGGCCGCCTTCACCGCCGCGACGAGGGTCGTGTGGTCCTTCGAGTTGACCGCGTTCTCGACGATGTTCTTCGACGGGTACATCGGCGCGCCGCCGACCATCACCGTCTCCTCCGCGGCATAGGCGGCGACGAGCGGCACCGCACCGCACAGCAGCGGAACGACGAGAGCGGCGACGAGTCGCCGAGCAGAAAACACCGGACGCATCCTTGAAGGCTCCTTTTGTTTGCCAGCGCGCGTTCGTCACGCGCATGTCCGTCCTACGGCCCAAGCGTGCGTGCGGATGCAGCCGCGCGTGGCGGAAGGCAGGAGCGCGGTCAGGCCGGCGTGGGCGGCGGAGCGTGGTTAGAACGTCGAGGTCTGCCCGGTGCCGCGGGGACGCAGCGACCGGTCGCCGGGCTGCGCGCCGCCCTCGAGACGATAGTCAACGACGTGCAGCGGCGGGAGCGCCTCCGGCATGCCAACGACCCCGTGCCGGCCGCCGTCAAGCCGCAGCGCCATCAGCCGACGCGTCGCGCCCGCGCGCGCGCGGTCCATCACGGCGATGAAACAGCCGTTGTGCCAGTCGCTCTCCTCGCCGCCGACCGCCGGATGCGATCCGTCGAGCGTCGTGCGCAGTTCCGCCGACCAGATGACCGGCAGCGCGAGATCGGCCATCACCGCGAGCGCTTCCTCGCGCAGCGGCGGGAAGTTCCAGTCGTCGATGACGAGCACGCATTGATCGCGCAGCGCCGGCTGCACGAGCCGCAGGGCGGCGCCTACGTCCCCCGCCTTCAGCGGCCCGTCATAGAAAAAGACATCGGCCGACGGCAGCGCGGCGTAATCGACGGCCCTGAAATCCGCCGCCAGTTGCGTCACCGCGTCGGGCGCGCGCAGCAGGCTGCGATGGGCGTTGAAGGCGGCAAGGGCGGCCGGACCGTCCGCCCAGTTGTCGATCGTCGTCACCCGCGCGCCGTTGCGCCACGCCGCCGACAGCGCGGTCGATCCCGTGCCGGTACCGATCTCGAGCAGATGGCCGCCCTCCAGCGCCTGCATCATCGCATGCAGCCACAGGCGGAAGCGACGCCCCGACAGGGCGGGCAGCGCCAGCAGCCAGGACGGCAGGTCGCATCGGCCGGCGAGGACCGAGGTCAGTGCCGTCCCCGCCGCCGACGCGAGCCCGATGCCCGGGTCCGCGCTCTCCAGCACCACAAAGGGGCCTTCCATCGATTGCCGGCCTCGTCCCTCGTTCAACGGTTCAAGTCCGCCGCCGCCCACGACCGCGCGCGCCCGCGCGCCCCGATCAGGCGACGAGATCGAGCAGTTCCTCCAGCCGGGCCTCCACCAGCGCCGGATCGGCCCGCCACCCGTCCTCGGCCGCATCCTCGGCCGGATGATCGTCGAACAGGTCGGCGGCGTAGATCAGGCCGGCTGCCTGGGCGAGCAGGCTTAGACGGTTCGACGGCGCGGCGCGCGGCACCAGCTCGTACACCAGCGTGCCCTGGGCACAAAAGCCGATATTGCTCATCCCGGTGCCGGGTGGCCCCACCACGGCGCGGGCGCGGCGGAAGATCGCGATCTGCTCCTCGGGCGTCAGCCCGGCGGTCGTGACGACGCGAAATCCCATCCGGCCGAGCCGGAGGGCCAGCGCCTCCTCGTTGACGAGAGGCGCGGGCGACGCGTCGGACTGCGCCACGTACAGAAGCTCGCCCGCGTCGGCCGTGGCGTTCGCCCGCTCGGCAAGCCGGCGGCATGTGTCGTGGACGGCGAACGAGACGCCAGCGTCCGCGCCGCCCGTCAGCAGGTCGCTGATCTGGCACGCGCTGATCTGCACCCGCTGATGCGGCGCGACGCTGACATAGCGGGCGTGCGCATGCCCCAGCAGCCGCAGCGTCGCCTCCTGCGACCGGCCGATCTGCGGCAGAATGCAGAGCGGCCGCATGCCGCGGCAGGTGCGGATCGCGTGGTCGATCGCCGGCAGGACCTGCATCGTCCAGTGGTGATAATCGGCCCAGCCACGGTTGAAGCCGAGGATCGGCCGGTGCCCCGCATCGGCGTTCAGCACCTTGTCGACCCGCGCATCCGGCTCCGTCCATTCATGCCCGGCGGCCAGATACGCCGTCTCCGCGATCAGGCGGCCATGCAGGTGCATGGTGCACAGGCTGGTGTCGAACACGGCCCCGGTGACCGTGTATTGCCGCAGCCGCGTCGTGTGGCCGCGCCGAGAGAAGGCGGCGCGCAGGCCGGCATCGGTGAAAGTCGCGCCCAGCAGCGTCGTGCCGGTCGCGGTGTTGACCGCCTCCGCTTCGATGTCGGAGGCCTCGGCGGCGATGTCGGTCAGGTGTACGGGCATCGGCGCTTCCGTGCGACGGCCTGCGGTCCCGCCCGGTGCCCGGCGGGTCCGGTGGCTGCGTCTGTAGGACCGGGAGGTTAAGACAACGCGCGGGCACGCGGCGGCCGGTGCCGCCCGGTCATGGCAGGATGACGATCTTGCCGGTCACCCGCCGCCCCGCGATGTCGTCCAGCGCCGCCGGGACCTGATCGAGCGGGTAGGTGCGCGAGACGAGCGGCGACAGGCGTCCCTCGGCGAGCCAGCGCAGCATCTCCGCGGCGCTGTCGGCCCAGTGCTTGGCCTCGCGCCGGATATAGGCGCCCCAGAACACACCCACCAGCGACGCGCCCTTCAGCAGTGGCAGGTTGGCCGGCAGGGCGGGGATCTTGCCGTCGGCGAAGCCGATGACGAGGTGGCGGCCGCGCCAGCCGATCGACCGGAACGCCGCTTCGGTCATCGCGCCGCCGACCGGGTCATAGACCACGTCCGGCGCCACGCCGAGGCGGCGCAGCCCCTCGCGGAGGTCCTCCTTGCCGTAGTTGATCGTCTCGGCGACGCCGTAGCGACGGCAGACATCCAGCTTCGCCTCCGACGAGGCGGCGGCGATGACGCGCGCGCCCATCGCCCGGCCGATATCGACGGCCGCCAGCCCGACGCCACCGGCCGCGCCCAGGACCAGCAGCGTCTCGCCGGGACGCAGATGCGCGCGGTCGCGCAGCGCATGCCACGACGTGCCATAGGCGAGGATGAAGCCGCCCGCCACCGCATCGTCGATGCCGTCCGGGAGCAGCATGCAGTTCGACGCCTCGACCACCGCGTCCTCGGCGAAGCCGCCGGTCGTGTTGTAGGCGAGAACGCGCTGCCCGGGCGCGAGGCCGGTCACGTCCGCGCCCACCGCGATCACCTCGCCCGCCAGTTCGGCGCCGGGGGTGAACGGCAGCTCCGGCTTCACCTGATACTTGGCCTGGATGATCAGGATATCGGGAAAGTTCACGCCGGCGGCCCGCACCCGCACATGCACCTGCGCCGGACCCGGCGGCGGCAGCGTACGCTCGACGATGCGCAGCCGCTCCGGACCGCCCCACTCCTCGCACATCACCGCACGCATGCGTCCGCCTCCCCGTTGTCGTCAGGCGCTGCCCAGGCGGGCAACGATCGCCGGCACGTCCGCCCCGGCCATGGTGCCGTACGCCCGGCCGCCGCCCCCGGCAAGACGGCTGGCGCAGAAAGCATCGGCGACCGGCCCCGGCGCGTGGCGCACCAGCAGCGCGCCCTGGAGCACCAGCGCGGCCTGCTCCGCCAGCAGGCGCGCGTCGCCCTCCGCTACCGCGGCCGTCA
>NZ_BANB01000652.1 GCF_000964365.1 Acidisphaera rubrifaciens HS-AP3
GCGAGAACGGTGCCGGCAAGTCGACGCTGGTGAAGATCATCTACGGCGTGCTGCAGGCCGACGAGGGCACGATCGAATGGGACGGCACGCCGGTCCATATCCCGGAGCCGCGCGCCGCCCGCCGGCTCGGCATCGGCATGGTGTTTCAGCATTTCTCGCTGTTCGATGCGATGACGGTGCTGGAGAACGTCGCCCTCGGCATGGACCGGCCCGGCCGGCTGCCGGCGCTCGCCGAGCGGCTGCGCGCGGTGAGCGCGGAATACGGCCTGCCGCTCGATCCGACGCGCGACGTGCACACGCTGTCGGTCGGCGAGCGGCAGCGGATCGAGATCGTGCGCTGCCTGCTGCAGTCGCCGCGTCTGCTGGTGATGGACGAACCGACCTCCGTGCTGACGCCGCAGGAGGTGGAGCGGCTGTTCGCCACCCTGCGCAAGCTCGCGGCCGGCGGCTGCTCGATCCTCTACATCAGCCACAAGCTCGCCGAGATCCGCGCGCTGTGCGACCGCGCGACGGTGCTGCGCGGCGGCCGCGTCGTCGGCGCCTGCGACCCGAAGCAGGAGACGGCGGCGAGCATGGCGGAGATGATGATCGGCGTGCAGGTCCGTCCGGCCGGGCGCGTGCGCGGCGGGCATGTCGGGGCGCCGCGGCTGGAGCTGAACGGACTGAACCTTCCGGCCGCCGCCGCGCACGGCACGCCCTTGCGCGACATCTCGCTGTCGGTGCGGGCGGGCGAGATCGTCGGCATCGCGGGCGTCGCCGGCAACGGGCAGAACGAGCTGCTGGCGGCGATCAGCGGCGAACGCATCTCCCACTACGACATGGTGATGCTCGACGGTGCCAACTGCGGCAACGAGGGGCCGGCGGCGCGCCGGCAGCGCGGCCTGTGCTGCGTGCCGGAGGAGCGCAACGGCCATGCGGCGATTCCGGATTTTTCGCTGACCGACAACGCGGTGCTGACCGCCTACCGGCGCAAGAACCTGCTGTACGCCGGTCTGATCCGCTTCGCCGCCGCCGCCGGCTTCACGCGCGGCATCGTCGCCGATTACGACGTGCGCACGCCGGGGGTGGAGGCGCGGGCCGGCAGCCTGTCCGGCGGCAATCTGCAGAAGTTCATCATCGGCCGCGAGGTGCTGCAGGCGCCGGAGGTGCTGGTCGTGTCGCAGCCGACCTGGGGCGTCGATGCCGGGGCGGCCGCGGCGATCCACACCGCGCTGATCGCACTGGCGGCGGCGGGCGCCGCGGTGCTGCTGATCTCGCAGGACCTCGACGAGCTGCTGGCGCTGTCGGACCGGCTGGCGGTGATCAACATGGGCGCCCTGTCGCCGCCGCAGCCGACCGAGCGCGTGTCGATCGCCGAACTCGGCCTGCTGATGGGCGGCATGCACGGCGAGACGCCGCCGCCCGCCGCCCCGGCGCCCGGCCCGCCGCAGGAGACCGCGCATGCGCTTTAGGATCGAGCCGCGTCG
>NZ_BANB01000651.1 GCF_000964365.1 Acidisphaera rubrifaciens HS-AP3
TCGCGCGCGTCGTGGTCGGGCCGGCGCCGGTCGAGCGGCATGTCTGGCAGATGACGCCGCCCGCCGGACACGCGGGCCCGTGGGTCACCACGCCCGCCGTGACGCTCGCCATCGCCAAGCGACAGGGCGCGAACGCGGTGACGGTGGCGCAGGCGATCGTCGATCACGTCGAGCATCTGCGCGGCACGCTGATCCCGGGCGACATCCGCGTGGAGATCACCCGCGACTACGGGGCGACCGCCAACGACAAGGCCAACGAGCTGCTGTTCCACCTCGCCCTCGCCACCGTGTCCATCGTCGTGCTGATCGCGCTCGCGATCGGCTGGCGCGAGGCGGTGGTGACGCTGGTGGTGATCCCGACGACCATCCTGCTGACGCTCTTCGCCGCCCGCGTCATGGGCTATACGATCAACCGCGTGAGCCTGTTCGCGCTCATCTTCTCCATCGGCATCCTCGTCGATGACGCGATCGTGGTGGTGGAGAATATCGCCCGCCACTGGGCGATGGATGACGGCCGCTCGCGCGTCCGCGCCGCCGTGGAGGCGGTGGCGGAGGTAGGCAACCCGACGGTGATCGCGACCTTGACGGTGATCGCCGCGCTGCTGCCGATGCTGTTCGTCTCCGGGCTGATGGGGCCGTACATGGCGCCCATTCCCGCCAACGCGTCGGCCGCGATGCTGTTCTCCTTCTTCGTCGCCATGGTGGTCGCGCCGTGGCTGATGCTGAAGCTGGCGCCCGGCGGCACCTATCGCGGCGACCGCGCGCAGGAGGCGGAGTGGCTCGACATCACCACCCCGTCCATCGCCCGCGACGCCGCCGCCGCCGGCCATCACGAGGGGCGGCTCGGCCGGCTGTACCGCGCCGTCGCGACGCCGATCCTGAAGACGCGGGCGCGGGCCTGGACGTTCCTCCTCGTCGTCGGCGTCGCGACGCTGGCGGCCGGCGCGATGTTCTACACCGAGACGGTGACGGTGAAGCTGCTGCCGTTCGACAACAAGTCCGAGCTTGAGGTCCTGGTGAAGCTGCCGGAGGGATCGAGCCTGGAGGCGACGGAACAGGCGCTTCAGCACGCGGCGCGCATCACCGAGGGGATCGGCGAGGTCACCTCGATCCAGGCCTATGCCGGCACGGCGGAGCCGTTCGACTTCAACGGGCTGGTGCGCCACTACTATGAACGCCGCTCGCCCGAACTCGGCGACCTGCATGTCGTGCTGCTGCCCAAGGGCGATCGAGACCGCGCGAGCCACGACATCGCGATCGACCTGCGCCATCGCCTCGACGACGGCCTGCGCCTGCCGGAGGGCGGCGGCGTCAAGGTGGTGGAGGTGCCGCCCGGCCCGCCGGTTCTCGCGACCCTGCTCGCCGAAATCTATGGCCCGGACGCGGCGACGCGGCTCGCGGTGGCGCAGCAGGTGAAGGCGCTGTTCCGGCGCGTGCCCTATATCGTCGATGTCGACGACTCCTACGGCCGTCCGCGCCCGCGCCTGCGCATCAGCATCGACCAGGACGCGCTGGAATACTTCGCCGTCGAGCAGAGCGACGTGTACGACACGATCCAGATGCTGTTCGGCACCACGCCCGTCGGCTATTCCTATCGCGGCGAGGAGCGGCTGCCGATCGAGATCGCGACGGGCCTGCCGAAGCGCGATCTGAGCTGGAGCCAGCAGCTGGCCGCGACGCCGGTGCCCGCCAACGGCGTGCCGGGCGCCAAATCGGTGGTCGAGCTGGGACAGGTGGTGCGCGTCGGCAACGAGGCCGGGTCGCGCGTGCTGTTCCGCCGCGACGGGCATTTCGCCGACCTGGTGACGGGCGAGCTCGCCGGGCAGTACGAGGCGCCGATCTACGGCATGCTCGCGGTGGACAAGCTGATCCGCGCCCATGACTGGGGTGCGATCGGCACGCCCGCGATCCGCCTGCGCGGCCAGCCGGACGACGAGGCCCATCCCTCGATCCTGTGGGACGGCGAGTGGGAGGTGACCTATGTCACCTTCCGCGACATGGGCGCCGCCTTCGCGGTGGCGATCCTCGGCATCTATATCCTCGTCGTGGGGCAGTTCGGCAGCTTCCGGCTGCCGCTGGTGATCCTCACGCCGATACCGCTGACGCTGATCGGCATCGTGCCCGGCCACTGGTTGTTCGGGGCGCCGTTCTCCGCCACGCCGATGATCGGCTTCATCGCGCTCGCCGGCATCATCGTGCGCAACTCGATCCTGCTGGTCGATTTCATCCGCCACGGCGCGCGCCCGGGACGACCGCTGCGCGACGTGCTGCTCGATGCCGGGGCGGTGCGCTTCAAGCCGATCCTGCTGACCGCCCTGTCCGCGATGATCGGCGCGGCGACGATCCTGACCGACCCGATCTTCCAGGGGCTGGCGATCTCGCTGCTGTTGGGGCTTGCCTCCTCCACCCTGCTGACCGTGCTGGTGATCCCGGCGATCTATGTCGTGCTGCGGCGGGCGGATCAGCCGGTGATCCCGCTGCCCACCCCGCGCCCCGGTCCGATGCAGGATCCGATGCAGGGTCCGCTGGCGGCCGCCGATGCGGCGCCGCTGACGGCGCGATAGGACGGCGCGATAGACACGGGGGGCGGCGCCTCAGCCGGCCTTCTGTTCCCAGCCCCGCGCCCCCTGCTGCCAGTAGGTGAGGGCGTGGCCGGCGGCGCGGGCCGCCCGCCAGCGGTCGCGC
>NZ_BANB01000650.1 GCF_000964365.1 Acidisphaera rubrifaciens HS-AP3
GCGACCGGCGTCTCGCGCAGCGCGAACCGCGCCTCGCCGCGCAGGATCGGGCGGGCGCGCTCGGGCACAAGGAACAGGCCGCCATGCCCGGCGGTGTCCACATCCAGCGCCCCCTCGGCGATCAGCTGGCGGATCACGCCGCGCCAGAACGTGCCGGGCCGGTCGGCGCCCACGCCGAACGTGGGCAGCCGGTCATGCCCGTGGCGCTGCACGCCCTCGGTCGCCTCGCCGCGCAGCACGGCGACGACATGCAGCGCGCCGAACATCTGCCCGGTGCGATAGACGGCCGACAGCACCTTCTGCGCCTCGGTCGTCCCGTCGCGCGTCACCGGCGGCGTCGCGCAATTGTCGCAATGGCCGCACGGCGCCGCCAGCGTCTCGCCGAAACAGGCGAGCAGCGCCTGCGTGCGGCAGCCGGCGGTCTCGGTCAGGGAGATCATCGCCTCCAGCCGCGTGCGCATCTCCCGCTGCTGCTGTGCCGGCGCCGTGGACTGCGTCAGCCAGTGGCGCGCGCGGGCAATGTCCTCCCCGCCGTACAGCAACAGGGTCGCCGCCGGATCGCCGTCGCGCCCGGCCCGGCCGATCTGCTGGTAATACGCCTCCGGGCTGTCCGGCATGTCGAGATGCACGACATGGCGCACGTCGGGCCGGTCGATGCCCATGCCGAAGGCGATGGTCGCCACCATCACCATCGCCTCGCCCGAGCGGAACCGCGCGAGCGCCGCGCGCTTCGCCGCCGGCTCGAGCCCGGCATGAAAGGCGAGCGCCGGCAGCCCGCGCTTGCGCAACGCCTCGGCCGTGCGCTCCGTCTTTGCGCGGCTGCCGCAATAGACGATGGCACAGCCCGGATCGCGCCCCAGCGCCGCCAGAAGCTGCGCCGTCTCCGACACTTTCGGCGCGGCGGCGATGTGCAGGTTGGGGCGGTGGAAACTCGCGGCGAACACCGCCGCCCCGTCCATCGCCAGCGCGTGCAGGATGTCGGCGCGGGTGCGCGGGTCTGCCGTCGCGGTCAGGGCGATGCGCGGCACGCCGGGGAAACGCTCGGCGAGCCCGGCGAGGCCGCGGTATTCGGGACGGAACTCGTGGCCCCATTGCGAGACGCAATGCGCCTCGTCGATCGCGAACAGCGACAGCCGCCGCCCCGCGAGCCGGTCGAGCGTGCCGTTGCCGAGCAGCCGCTCCGGCGAGACGTACAGAAGATCGAGGCTGCCGTCCGCGAGGGCGGCGGCCGTCGCGCGCGCCTCGGCCGGCTCAAGCTCGGAATGAAGCGCGCCCGCGCGCACGCCGACCTGCCGCAGCGCCGCCACCTGATCGTCCATCAGCGCGATCAGCGGCGAGACGACGACCGCCGTGCCGGGGCGGCACAGGGCCGGGAGCTGGTAGCACAGGCTCTTGCCGCCGCCCGTGGGCATCAGCACGAGCGCATCGCCCCCGGCGATGACGTGGCGCACCGCCGCCTCCTGCAATCCACGGAAGCCGGGAAAGCCGAAGACGCGGCGCAGGACCGCGACCGGATCGTCCGCGGCCGCCGCCGCCGGCGTCGCCACCGGCGCGC
>NZ_BANB01000649.1 GCF_000964365.1 Acidisphaera rubrifaciens HS-AP3
CGCAGACCAACATCGTCAACGTCGACGGCAGCCGTGCCGTCCTGATGACCATCCAGAAGGCGGGATCGGCCTCCACCCTCGACATCATCAGCAACGTCCGCAAGCTCCTGCCCCGCATCGAGGAGTCGCTGCCGCCCGGCATCAAGCTCACCGC
>NZ_BANB01000648.1 GCF_000964365.1 Acidisphaera rubrifaciens HS-AP3
CCGGCGCGGGTCAGCCCGACGCCGGGTGGTCCGATCCCTCGGCCGGTCAGCCCGATCCCGGCTGGACCGATACCGGCGGCGGCGATCCGGGCGGCGACAGCTGGAGCGACACCGGCGGCGGCGGCGACAGCTGGAGCGACGGCGGCGGTGGCGGCAACGACGATCTGATCTGACGCGTCCCGGCCGTCCGGCGATCCGGACGGCCGTCCCATCTGAGACCTTCGGTGTATTTACGCGGCAAGCGGGTCCTACCTAGTGTCGTGGTTTCCTGTTCCGAGGTGACGCCATGCGTTGTCCCGACCTCGACATTGATCTGCTCAGGTGTTTCGTAACGGTCACAGAACGACAAGGCTTTACCGCCGCCGGCCAGACGCTCGGGCTGACGCAGTCGGCCATCAGCCTCAAGATCAAGCGGCTCGAGGACCTGATCGGCAAGCGCGTGTTCGAACGCACCAGCCGCAGCCTCGCGCTTACCGCCGACGGCGAGGTGCTGCTGTCCTACGCGCGCCGGCTGCTCTCGCTCAACGACGAGGCGGTGCGGCGGATGATCGCGCCGTCGGTGCACGGCCATCTGCGTCTCGGCATCGCCGATCATTTCGTCCCGCATCATCTCGCGCCGATCCTGGCCCGCTTCGCCCGCACCTATCCGGACGTGCAGCTCGAGGTGGAGGTCGGACGCAGCCAGGAGCTGCGCGCGGCCTGCGAGCGCGGGCGGCTCGATCTCGTCATCGGCAAGCGGCGCGAGGGCGAGCAGGCGGGCATACCGATCTGGACGGAGCCGCTCACCTGGGCCGCCGCGCCGGATTTCGTCCTGCCGCGCGGCGGCCCGGCGGAACGGGCGGACGGCGCGGGCCGGGTGCTGCCGCTGGCGATGCTCACGCCCGGCTGCATGTATCGCGACCGCGCACTCTCGGTGCTGGCGAACCGCGGCATCCCGCACGAAATCGTCTACACCTCGGCGAGCCTGCTCGGCGTCATCGCGGCGGTGCAGGCCGGGCTGGGGGTCACGGTGCTCGGCAGTTCGAGCCTGCCGGACGGTCTGGTCGGCGGCCTCGACCTCCCGGCGCTCGGCACCGCCGAGATGGCGGTGTTCGGCGACACCGAGGGGCGGATGGCGCTGGTCACGCCGCTGATCGGGCTGATACGCGACAGCATCGCCGCCACCGTCTCGCTGCGCAGCGCCGCCTGACGGACCCGGCTACGGGACGCGGTGCAGCACCGCCGGCTGTTCGGCGAAACCCGCCGGATGCGGCACCGGGTCGGGCAACGCGCCCGGCCAGTCCCATCCCGTCCGGTCCGCGCCGAGGCGGAACAGACGCCGCATCTCGTCCATCGGACAGTCATACGGCGGCCCGCCGTCGCGTCCCGTCTGCATGAACAGGATGAACAGCCGCCCGCCCGGCGCGAGCCAGCGGTGCAGCCGGCCGATATAGGCCGGACGCTGCGCCGGCAGCAGCGCGCAGAAACACGCCTGGTCATAGATGGCGTCGAACCGGTCCTCCGGCTCCCAGCCGAACAGATCCGCCTCGATGATCTCGGCACCTTCCTCGCGGCCGAGGGTGTGGCGCTGATAGGCGCTCGCCGACTCCGCGCTGTCGAGCACGGTCACGTCGAACCCGGCC
>NZ_BANB01000647.1 GCF_000964365.1 Acidisphaera rubrifaciens HS-AP3
TTCCTCGCCCGGCGGCGGGGGTGAGGCATCGGGGATAGTTATGTCCTCGTATGTCCACAATAATACGGCAGTTCGTGCGAACGTCTGTTCAGTAATACAGATACACTATACAGGGGCCGGATGCACGATTCG
>NZ_BANB01000646.1 GCF_000964365.1 Acidisphaera rubrifaciens HS-AP3
GGCGGCGGGCTACCGCGCGCACGGGCGGGCGGCGGACGGCACGCTGGTGCCGCACGCCGGTCCGCCCGCGGACGGGGATTACGTCTGGCTCCCCGCCTGACGGCCGTGGTTCGCCGGATCAGCGCTTGGCGCGCGGGCCGGACTTCTCGTCGTCGGGATTGACCGGCGCCGGCGGGATCTGCCCGGACGGCTTCGGGTTCTCGACATACTCGAACGGCTTTTCGTTCCACGGGCCGCGATGGTCGTCGCCCTGGCTGAGGTTGAACACGACGTTGACCGTGTCGTCCGGCTTGATGGTGCCGAAATACGGATCGTCGAGCTTGCCCATGGCGTCGAGCGCCTTCATGAACATCTGGGCGTGCGTGATCTCGCGCGTCAGCAGATGCGTCAGCGTCTTCTTCGTGCCGGCATCCTCGCACCGGTGGATCAGCGCCTCATAGGTCTGGCGGGCGCCGGCCTCGGCGGCGATGTTGGCGCGCAGGTCGCGCACCACGTTGCCGCCCTCGTTCACGTACGAGGCGGTCCAGGTATTGCCCTGGCTGTCCACCAGATGCGGGCCGATCCCTTTCATCTGAAACAGCGGCGCGTCATAGACCGGCGTCTGATCGACCCGGGCGGTATGCTGGACGATGAGCTGTCCGACCATCTCCAGATGGCTGAACTCCTCGATCGCGATGTCCTGCAGCATGTCGCGGATGGCGGGATCGGTGACGTGGAACGCCTGCACCCAGTACTGCAGCGCGGCCGTCAGCTCGCCGGTCGCGCCGCCGAACTGTTCGAGCAGGTATTGGCCGAAACGCGCGTCGGGCGTCTCGACGCGCACCGGCACGATGGTCTCTTTCCTGTGCAGGAACATGGCTGTTCTCTCCTTGCTGGCGTGCAGAG
>NZ_BANB01000645.1 GCF_000964365.1 Acidisphaera rubrifaciens HS-AP3
GGCCATAGGCGGCACGCGCCGCCGCCTCGGCCGCTCCCCGGGCGACCGCGCGCGCCACCGCCGCCATGGTTCAGCAATTGCCCGGCAGCACCGGGCGCACCTCCACCGCGCCGTAGGTGGCGGCCGGGCAGCGGGCGGCCCAGTCGAGTGCCGCGTCGAGGTCCACCGCCTCTATCACCATGACGCCGCCGAGCTGCTCCTTGGTGTCGGCGAACGGCCCGTCCTGCACCTGCCGCCGCCCGTCGCGTACCCGCACGGTGGTCGCCGTCGCGCCCGGCTGCAGCGCCGTGCCCGCCCGCCGCAGCCCCTCCGCCTTCACCGCGTCGGCATAGGCCTGCCACGCGCCCCAGTAAGCACCTTCGCGCGCCGCGTCGGTCCGCGCGGCAAAGGCGTCGTCGGTTTCGTACGCCAGGATCGCATACAGCATCGTCGTCCCTCCATTTCTGCGGTTGCGGCGCGCGCCCTCGCGCGCCTGACCCCATGACGCGCGGGACGGGCCGGTTTCGACAGCCGGGCGGACGATATCACCACGTATCGATGAAACGGCGGGGAGCACGCGCGCGCCGCGCCGGCGCGGCGGCCAGGCCGCGCAGCAGCCAGTCGCGCGTCTCGCGCGGGTCGATCACCGCGTCGATCTCCAGATACGACGCCATGCTGATCGCCTTTCCTTCGGCATAGAGCCGGCCCACCAGCGTCTCGAACAGCGCCTGCCGCGCCGCCGGATCGGCCTCGGCCTCCAGCTCGCGCCGGTAGCCGAGGCGTATTGCGCCCTCCAGCCCCATGCCGCCGAACTCCCCGCTCGGCCACGCCGCGGTGAACACCGTCTCGTGGAACCCGCCCGCCGCCATCGACATGGCCCCCAGGCCATAGCCCTTGCGCGTGACGACGCAGAACATCGACACCGTCATCGCCGCCCCGGCGACGAACATGCGGCAGACATGGCGCACCTGCGCCGTGCGCTCCGTCTCCGGCCCGACCATGAAGCCCGGCGTGTCGCACAGGCTCAGCACCGGCAGCGCGTGCGCCTCGCACAGCTGCAGGAACCTTGCCGCCTTGTCCGCGCCCACGGCGTCGATCGCCCCGCCCAGATGCATCGGGTTGTTGGCGATGACGCCGAACGGGTGGCCGTCGATGCGCGCCAGCGCGGTGATCATGCCCGGCGCGAAGCCGCGCCGCAGCTCCATCACGCTGTCGGTGTCGGCGAGCGTGGCCAGCAGCCGCCGCATGTCATAGGCGCGCTTGCGGTCCTCCGGCACCGCGCCGCGCAGCAGATACTGATCGGCGCAGCCGGACGGTTCGGTGCGCCCGCGGAAATAGCGGAGATAGCGCCGCGCCTCAGCCACCGCCTGCGCCTCGTCGCGCACCAGCAGGTCGATCACCCCGTTCGGCACCTGCACCGATGCCGGCCCCACCTCGTCGGGGCGAAAGACGCCGAGGCCGCCGCCCTCGATCATCGCCGGGCCGCCCATGCCGATGCTGGCATCCTCGGTCGCGATGATCGTGTCGCAGCAGCCGAGCACCGCCGCGTTGCCCGCGAAGCAGTTGCCGGCGACGATCCCCAGCACCGGCACCTGCCCCGACAGCCCGGCGAAACGCGCGAACGTCGTCAGGTCAAGGCCCGCCACCCCCATCACGTCCGTCTCGCCCGGCCGGCCGCCGCCGCCCTCGGCGAACAGCACGAACGGCAGCCGCAGGTCATGCGCGACATGCAGCAGCCGGTCGGTCTTCTTGTGGCCCATGAAGCCCTGCGTGCCGGCCATCGCCATGTAGTCATAGGCAAGCGCGGCGCAGGACGCGCCCTCCACCGTGCCGATGCCAGCGATCACGCCGTCGGCGGGGCTGAGGCGGATCAGCTCGTCCATGGACCGCCGCCGCCGCTGCGCCGCGACCGCGAGCGCGCCGTATTCGATGAAACTATCGGCGTCGAACAGGGCCGCGAGATTCTCTCGCGCCGTCTGCCTGCCCTGCGCATGCCGCCGGGCGACCACCTCGCCGCGCGCGGCGTCGAGCGTCGCATCGTGGCGCGCGATCGCCTCCGCCAGGTCGGGGCGCACGGTGCGCGGATCGGCCGCCGCCACCGCCTGC
>NZ_BANB01000644.1 GCF_000964365.1 Acidisphaera rubrifaciens HS-AP3
GGTGAGGCCGTGGACGACGGCGGCGGCGTCGTCGCGGCGGCCGGGCTGCCGGGCGCGGGCAGCGGCTGCTGCTGCACGGGGGTAGGCACGGTCGGCGGGGTGGTGACGATCCAGGTCTTGAGCGAGCGGCGGACCTGGTATTCCAGCTCCACGTTCATCGCGTCCATGAGCTGTTTTTCCAGGTCATAGACGGCGCCGCGCATGTCGCTGCTGTCGCTGTCGACGCGGCGGTAGACCCGCGCCTCGGCATAGCCGGCGCGGGTGTCGGCGCTGGTGTAGATGTCGAGCTGGACGCCGAACGTCCCCTCGTACCCGCCGGAGCGGGTGACCAGCGATACCTCCGTGACCGTCATCACCGCGCGGCCGGAATTGCCGTAGGCCTTCAGCCGGTCATGCCCCATGCGGACCAGGGCCGCGACCGGATCGACCGGCGTCGGCACGTTGATGTTGGGGACGGCGCGCACCTCCGTCTCGACCTGCGCCACGTTGAGGCCGATCGGGCTCAGATAGTCATAGACGAGCGGCGGGAAGCTGGTGCGCGGCGGCGTCTCGTTGCCGCAGGCGGCGACGGCGAGCGGGAGCAGCAGCAACAGGCGGCGTCGGTCGATCGGCATGCCCCCGACCTAGGACAGGCGCCGGGTCGGATGCAACCTCAACCGGCGGACGCCGCGCCGCGCACCTCGCCGCGCGGGAAGCGGAAGTCGATGTTGCAGAACTCGCACGTCATGACGATGTCGCCGTCCACCGCCATGTGGTCCAGGTCGGCGGTGCCGAATCCTTCGAGGATGCCGGCCAGCTTCTGGCGCGAGCAGCGGCAGCCATAGGACAGGGCGCGCGCCCGGTCCGCCGCCACCCCCTCGCCGTGGAAGAGGCGGAACAGCAGCCGGTCGGGGGGCAGGTCGTCGTCGAGCAGTTCCGCGTCTGTCACGGTCGCGGCGAGGGCGCAGGCCGTCTCCCACGCCGCGTCCTGCGCCGCGGCGTCGAGCGCGGGATCGACGCCGCCCGCGCCGGGCACCCGCTCGAGAATAAGCGCGGCGGCGCGCCAGCCGGTGGCCGTGCGGTCGCAGGCGAGGCGCAGCTGGCAGGCGAGCTGCTCGCTGGTCTCGAAGTAACTCATCGCGGCATCCGTCAGGCGCGGGCCGTTGAAGGCGACGATGCCCTGATAGCGTTCGGCCTCGCCGCCCGGATCGACGGTCAGCGCGAAATACCCCTGACCCAGCAGGGCCGCGGCGTCGGGGTCCGGGTCGCGCGCGAGCAGGGCACCGAGGCGGTCGGCGTCGGCTCGCGCATAGCCGCGCAGCGCCCCCTGATCGGTGCAGTCGGCCAGCAGCAGGCCGACCGGGCCGTCGCCCTTGATCTGCAGGCTGAACGAGCCGCGGAACTTCAGCGCGCCGGCGAGGCCCGCCACCAGCGCCAGCGCCTCGCCGGTCAGCCGGGTGACGGCGGGGTGGTTGGCATGGCGCGTCAGCAGCGCATCCGCCAGCGGGCCGAGGCGCAGCAGCCGGCCGCGCACCGGGCGGCGGGGCAGGTGGAAGGGCGTGATGCCCCGTGCCACGACGATGTCCGG